>CAYMSE010000064.1:0-6865 GCA_964392935.1 uncultured Oleiharenicola sp. | reverse complement strand
AAGAATCATTTGTGCCCGGTGGGCTTTCTTTTCTAGCTCGGGATCCGGCGCGCTCATTTTTCGCATCCGACCAATCCCCTCCCCCGATGACAACGCAATACTGGCTCGTGAAGACGGAACCCGCAACCTACGCGTTCAGCGACCTCGTCCGCGACGGCCGGACCGAATGGACCGGGGTCCGGAACTACGCTGCGCGCAACCACCTCAAGGCGATGCGCGCCGGCGACGCGGTGCTCGTCTCCCACAGCGGCGACGCCAAGGCGGTCGTCGGGCTCGCCCGCGTCACGCGGGCCGCGTACCCCGACCCGACGGCCGAGGAGGACGGCTGGGTGGCGGTCACCCTGGCCGCCGGCGCGGCGTTCAAGCAGCCCGTCGCCCTGGCGGCGATCAAGGCCGACGCCGCGCTCCAGGGCATGGTGTTCGTGCGGCAGGGCCGGTTGTCCGTGTCGCCGGTCACGGCCCGGGAGTTCGCCCGCCTCCGAAAACTCGGCGGCTGAAGGGGGCCGCATGTCACAAAAATAGGTGTTCACACGCCGCGCTTCGTGGTTTCCCTTCACTCCCTCGCATGATCGACCAGCTTGCCATCCTCGCCCCCGGCTTGCTCGGCGCCTCCGTGGCCCGGGCCGCCCGGCATTTCGGCGCCGCGAAACGCATCGTCCTGTGGGCGCGGCGTCCGGAGGTACGGCTGAAGCTGAAGGAGCAGCCGTGGTGCGACGCCGTGGCCGACCACGCCGCCGACGCCGCCCGGGGGGCCCAGCTGGTCGTCGTGTGCGCCCCCGTCGACCAGATCGTGCCGTTGGTCCAACAGATCGCCCCCGCGCTCGCGGTCGGCGCGATCGTCACCGATGTCGGCAGCGTGAAGGGCGAGATCTGCCGCGCCGGCCACAAGGCCGTCGGCCGCCAGGCGCACTTCGTCGGTTCGCACCCGATGGCCGGTTCGGAAAAGAACGGCTGGGAGCACGGCCGCGCCGAGCTCTTCCAAGGCCGGGTCACCTTTGTCACGCCCCTGCCCGACACGGACGCCGCGGCGGCCCAGCAGGTGGCGGCGTTCTGGCACGCGTTCGGTTCCGAGGTCGCCACGCTCGAGCCGGACCTCCACGACGAGATCGTCGCCCACATCAGCCATCTGCCGCAGGTGCTGGCCTCGTCGCTCTGCGCCAGCCTCGCCCGCCGCGACCCGAAGTGGCGGAACTTCGCCGGCGGCGGCCTGCGCGACACCACCCGGATCGCCGGCAGCGATCCCAAGCTCTGGAAGACAATCCTCGAACAGAACCGCGACGAGGTGCTGCGCGCCGTCCGCGCCTACCAGGAGGAATTGCACGGCTTCGAGCGCGCGCTGGCGAACCGCGACTGGTTCGAAGTCCAGGCCATCCTCGAACGCGGCCGCGCCTACCGCGAACAATTCCGGCCCATTCCGTGATCCCCTGCCGGGATGGCGCTGCGGCGCCGTCCCGCGGCCCCCGCCCGCCCCCCGATGCCCGCCTATCCCGCCACGCTCCCGATCACGCCGTTCGCCGACCCGGTGCGCGGGGCGGTGACGCTGCCCGGGTCGAAGAGCATCACGAACCGCGCACTGATCCTCGCCGCCCTCGGTGACGGGCCCGTGACGCTGCGCGGCGCCCTGTTCAGCCGCGACACCCGCATCATGGTCGCGGCGCTGCGCGAACTCGGTTTCGCGGTCGAAGTCGACGAAGCCGCCCTGACCATCCGCGTCGAGGGCCGCCGGGGCGAGATTCCGGTGCGGGAGGCGCGCCTCGACGTGGGCAACGCCGGCACGGCCGCCCGGTTCCTGACCGCATTCGTGTGCCTGCGGCCCGACGGCACCTACCATTTCGACGGCGACGAGGCCATGCGCCGGCGCCCGATCGGCGCCCTGCTGGAGGCACTCGAGGCCCAGGGCGCGCGGGCCAGCGCCCGGGCGTTTCCGTTCACGCTCCACACCGCGGGGCTGCAGGGCGGGCTCGTGCTGCTGGACGCGTCCGAGAGCAGCCAGCTGCTCTCCGCCCTGCTCATGGTGTCCCCGCGCGCGCGCGCCCCGCTGCACGTGCAGCTCAAGGGCGGCACCGGGTCGCGGCCGTTCGTCGAGATGACGGAGCGCATGGTCCGGCAGTTCGCCGGCCGGCCGGCCGAATACGCCATCGAGGGCGACGCCACCGCGGCGAGCTACTTCGCGGCGCTGGCCCTGGTCGCCGACGGCCAGGTGGTCGTCCACGGCCTGAACCTCGCCACGGATGCACTGCAGGGCGACATCCAGTTCTACCGCCTGCTCGCGGCCCGCGGCCTCATTCGTTGCAGCGGGCTCCAGGTGTCGCGCGGCATCGTGCGCACGGGGTTGATCGCCAACTTCAACGACTTTTCCGACACCTTCCTGTCGCTCGCCGCCATCGCCCCGCTGCTGGACGGCCCGACAAAGATCACGGGCATCGCCCACACCCGCAAGCAGGAGACCGATCGCATCGCCGGCATGGCGCGCGAGCTGCTCAAGCTCGGCCAGCACGTGATCGAGACCGAGGATTCGATCGAGATCCACCCGCGGCCGCTGACGCCCGACGTGGAGATCGAGACCTACCATGACCACCGGTTCGCCATGAGCTTCGGCGTCCTCGGCTGCCACGACCTGCGCGGCGACGGCCGCCCGTGGCTGACCATCAAGGACCCGGGCTGCTGCGCAAAGACTTTTCCCCATTTCTTTGACTTGCTGGCGGCGCTGCGGACGGGCTCTCATTAGCCCCTCATGGGATCATCCCCCTTCACCATTGTCGCCATCGACGGCGGCGCCGCGTCCGGCAAGTCCTCCTCCTCCAAGATCCTCGCGGACCGGTTCAACCTCCTGCACGTCGACACGGGCTCGTTCTACCGGCACATCACCTACGAGCTGCTCCGGCGCAATGTGCCCCACACCGACCAGGCCGCGCTGGTCGCCGCGCTGCCCGCCCTGGCCTTCTCGACCCGCCTCAACGGCCGCTCGGCGCAGATGCTCATCGGCGGCCAGCCGGCCGGCGACGAGATCCGCGGCCAGAAGGTCAACGAGCACGTCTCCCATTACGCCGCCATTCCCGAGGTGCGCCAGGCGCTGCTCACCTACCAGCGCGGCCAGGTCGACGTCGCGCGGCAGCACGGTTTCCGCGGACTGGTGATGGAAGGTCGCGACATCGGCTCGGTGATCTTCCCGCACGCCGATTTCCGGTTCTTCCTCCACGCCGACCCGGCGGAACGCGCGAAGCGGCGCGCCGCGGAGGGGCGCCAGGATTCGGTCGCCGAGCGCGACCGTCTCGATTCCTCGCGCAAGAATTCGCCGCTCACCTGCCCGGCCGGCGCCATCGACGTCGACTCGACGTTCCTGACGCTCGAGCAGGTCGTGGACAAGATGTCCGCGCTGATCGCGGCGAAACTCCATTGAGGCCATGGCCACTGCAGGCACGGAGACAACGCCGGGAACTCCCGCCGCCGCCAGCCGGAGCGAAGCGAAGGACCCGGGCGGAGTCGTTGCCCCGGCTTTTCTTCGCGGATCCTTCGCGCCGCTCCGGATGACGGCCCCGGTGGATTCGTCCTCCCGCCTCCCGCCTCCCGCCCCCCACCTCTAGTCTTCATGCCGCAGACCCCCGACCAGCTCACGATGCGGCCGTTCTACGGCTTCTTCCACTACGTCGCCGCGTGCGTGCACGGCATGTGGTTCCGCGGCGAGGTGATCGGCACGGAGCACTTCCCGCTCGCCGGCCCGTTCCTCATCGCGTCGAACCACGCCAGCCACCTGGATCCGCCGCTCGTCGGCAGCCACGTGCCGCGCCAGATGCGGTTCTTCGCCCGGAAAAACCTTTGGAACAACCGGTTTCTCGCCTGGTGGATGAACCAGGTGGAGACGATCCCCGTGGAGCGCGACAGCGGCGACGTCGGCGCCATCAAGCGCGTGCTGCAGGCGCTGAAGGAAGACCGGGCGATCGTGCTTTTCCCCGAGGGCACCCGCTCGCCGGACGGCCTGCTGCACAAGGCCAAGCCGGGCGTAGGCCTCATGGCCTGCAAGACCGGGGTGCCCGTCGTGCCATGCCGGATCTACGGTTCGTACGAGGCGTTCGGCAAGGGCGCGTTGATTCCCCGCTTCGGCACCCCGATCAGCATTGTCTTCGGCCCGCCCATCCGGCCGGAGGAGTACGATGACCCCGCCGCCGGCAAGGCCCGCTACGAACTCGCGGCGCAGCGCATCATGGACCGCATCGCCACCCTGCCGCGGCCGCAATACCCGGTCATTTGACGCGCCGGGCGGCGCAGTGCCCCGCACCGCCGCGACCCGCCAAGGGACGCGCAGCACCAGCCAATTTACGGAGAGTGACGGGGCTTTACGGGACGGCCGGCGTGGATAGGCTGGCTCCGCTACCAACCCAATCACCGGCGCGACCCGCTGGGCCGGGCCGGCTCCAACCCCAGGAGACCCAACCCATGAACGGCACCCGTCCGGCTGACATCAGGAACTTCGCCATCGTGGGCCACGCCAGTTGCGGCAAGACCACCCTCGCCGAGGCCATGCTCCTCTGCGGCGGTGCCATCCACCGCCTCGGCAGCGTGGCCCAGGGAACAACGGTCTCCGACTACCATGTCGGAGAACAAGCGCGTCACATTTCGATCCACGGGACGCCGCTCAACTGCGAATGGCAGGGGCGGCGTCTCAATTTTATCGACACGCCCGGCTACCTCGATTTCGCGGGCGAGGCGATCAACGCCCTCCGCGTGGCGGACTTCGCGCTCGTGGTGATCCACGCCGGCCAGGGCATCGGCGTCGGCACCGAGCTCATGTGGGAACAGGCCGGCAACACCGGCATTCCGCGCCTGCTCGTCGTCACAGGGCTCGACAAGGAGAAGTACGACTTCGACGCGCTGCTGGAGGGCATCCGCGCGCGGTTTGGCACCGCCGTCTTCCCGCTGGCCATCCCGCTCGACGGCGGCCCGGGCTTCCACCGCGTCCTCGACGTGATGCGCAGCGAGGTCGTCAGCTACGCCACCGACCGGTCCGGCCAGTACACCGAGGAGCCGGCCACGGGCGCGGACAAGGCGCGGGTCGAGGCGCTGCACAAGGAGCTCATCGAGCACATCGCGGAGAGCGACGACACGCTCCTCCAGAAATATTTCGACGAGGGCGGGCTGGCCGAGGACGTGGTCCGCACCGGCATCCACCCCGCGGTGCAGCGCCAGGTGTTCATCCCCCTGCTGTGCGTGTCGGGCGAGACCAACGTCGGCGTCGCCCGCATGATGGACTTCATCGCCAAATACGGCTCGTCGCCCGAGGACCGGCAGACGGTCGGCGCGATCAACGCCGACGGCAGCCCCTGCCTCGTCAGCCTCGCCGGCAAGGAACACGTCGCCTATGTCTTCAAGACCCTCACCGACCAGCAGGCCGGCGACCTCTCGCTGTTCCGGGTCTATTCCGGCGACGTGCACACCAACATGGAGCTCTACAACAGCGACCGGCGGATCACGGAGCGCATCGGCCAGCTTTACCGCCTCAACGGCAAGATCCGCACGCAGGTCGACGTCCTCTACGCCGGTGACATCGGCGCGGCGGTGAAGCTGAAGGACACGCACACCGGCAACACGCTCTGCGACGTCAAGCAGGTCGTCTCGCTGCCCAAGGTCACCTATCCTGTGCCGTACACCCAGGCGGCGCTGAAGCTCAATGCGCCGGGCGACGAGGAGAAGCTCGCCGCCGGCCTCGCCGCGCTGCACGAGGAGGACCTCGCCTTCACGTACCACACCGACCCGGAGCTGCACCAGTTCATCATCGCCGCCCAGGGCGAGATGCACCTGGAGGTGCTCTTCGAACGCCTGAAGCGGCGCTACCGCGTCGACGTGTCGCTCGAGCCGCCGCGCATCCGCTTCCGCGAGACGATCCGCGGCAAGGGCGAGGCCCGCTACCGCCACAAGAAGCAGACCGGCGGCGCCGGCCAGTTCGCCGAGGTCTGGCTTCGGGTCGAACCCGGCCCGCGCGACAGCGGCCTGGAGTTCAACGAATCGCTGGTCGGCCAGGACGTCGACCGGGTCTTCGTGCCCTCCGTCGAGAAGGGCGTCAATTCGTGCGCCATCGAGGGCATCCACGCCGGCTACCGCGTCACCGACGTGAAGATCGAGTTCTACGGCGGCAAGATGCACCCGGTGGACTCGAAGGACATCGCGTTCCAGATCGCCGGCTATTTCGCCTTCCGCGAGGCGTTCCAGGCCGCGCGGCCGGTGCTGCTCGAGCCGATCCATGAATTGGAGATCCGCGTGCCCGAGGAGTTCGTCGGTCGCGTTGTCGGCGACCTGTCGGGCCGGCGCGGACGCATCCTCGGCATGGATGTGGCCGGGAACCTGCAGATCATCAAGGCGCAGGTGCCCGCCGCGCAGCTGTACCACTACGGCACGGCGCTCCGCTCGCTCACGGGCGGCCGCGGCATCCACAGCGAGAAGTTCGCCCACTACGAGGAGATGGCCGCCGAGGTGGAGAAGAAGCTCGTCGACGAATACCAGAAGGCCCGCGCCGCCGGCACCGCCGGACACAACAACAGCCGCTAGGCTTCGGCTCGTCCGCCTGGGAATAGGTTCGCCGGTTCCCCGCCGGTGAACCTCAATCCCAGTCCGTCTCCTGCTCGGCCAGCCGACGCTGGTGGGCGAAGCTGATTGCCGCCAAAATCACGGCGATTGGCAGCCAGACGAGCTCCTGTACCCGGGTGTCGGCCATCGGCACCGACCAGCCGAGGCGGCGCAGGAGCCAGGGGACCGCGGCGCCGATACCCATGGCGATCACCCAGACGAGCATCCCAGCGACTCCAGCGCGCACGAGTTGTCCGAGAATCTTCATTGGCGGGTTGGTTCGCGGTCAGACTCTCTGCACGTTTCC
>CAYMSE010000063.1:0-5653 GCA_964392935.1 uncultured Oleiharenicola sp. | reverse complement strand
CGTAGGGCGGCAGCGAATCCAGGTCGGTCTGGTCCGGCCGGAGCTCGGCGCTCGGCGCCTTGTCGATCGAATTCCCCGGGATGACCTCCTCGTGCCGATTGATCCAGCGCGACAGCGCATAGACCTGGGTCTTGAAGACATCGCTGATCACCGCGAGGCCGCCGCACATGTCGCCGTAGAGGGTGCAATAGCCCACGGCGAGTTCGCTCTTGTTGCCGGTGGTGAGCAGGAGTGCGCCGAACTTGTTCGAGATCGCCATGAGCAGCAGCCCGCGGGCGCGCGCCTGAAGGTTCTCCTCGGCGATGTCCCGCGGCCGGCCGGTGAACATCGGCGCGAGTGTCTGCTCCGCCGCGGCCACCACGTCGGCGATGCCGAGCGAGTGGTACACGATGCCGAGGTTCTTCGCCACCGCCGCCGCATCGTCGCGCGAATGCTGGCTCGAAATGACCGAGGGCAGGCTGATGCCGATGACATTCTGCGGGCCCACGGCCTCGGCGGCGATCACCGCCGTCAGCGCCGAGTCGATGCCGCCGGAGAGCCCGAGCAGGACCTTCTTGAAACCGGATTTCCGCACGTAGTCGCGCAGGCCGAGCACCAGCGCGTCATGGATGTCCGCCAGCTGCTCCTGGTTGAAGGTGGGGTGGAAGACGGGCGCGCTCACGGCCCCCGCCACGGATCCGTCGCCACGCGGGACGGACGCCGCCGGGCCGGGTTCCACGGGTACGGGAACGACCCGCAGCTCGTCGCGGAACGCGGCAAGGCCGGCGGTGACCTGCCCCTTGGCGTCGGCGACGAGGGAGCGCCCGTCGAAGATCAACTCGTCGTTGCCCCCGACGGCGTTCACGTAGGCGACCGGACACCCCAGCCGCCGCGCCGTGTCGCTGACCAGCGTCTGCCGCACGCCAGCCTTGCCGTGGTTCCAAGGGCTGGCCGAGAGATTGACCATCAGGTCGCAGCGGCCGGCGAGTTGGGCCACCGGATCGACGCCGTGGTAGAGGCGGCGGGTCGAGATCATCTCGTGCGTCCAGATGTCCTCGCAGATCGTGATGCCGAGCCGGAGGCCGCCGAGCTCGACGACGGTCGGGGCCGCCGCCGGTTCAAAATAGCGGTCCTCGTCGAACACGTCGTAGGTCGGCAGGAGGCACTTGCGCGCGGAGGCGAGGACGCGCCCCCGGTGGCAGAGCGCCGCCGAGTTGAAGGCCGGCCGGCCGCGGCCGGCGGGGTTGGACTCGACGCAACCGATGATTGCCGGGACGGGGCCGATGGTTTCCGCCAACTCGCGTGTCACCCGCTCGACGTCGCTGACAAACCGTTTCTTGAACAAGAGGTCGCGGGGCGGGTAGCCACAGACGACCAGTTCGGGGAAGACCACCAGCTCGGCGCCTTGGGCGACGAGCGCCTTGTAGGCGGCCTCGATGAGGTGACGGTTGCCGGACAGGTCGCCGACGATGGTGTTGATCTGGGCCAGACCGATGCGCATGGAAATTGGGTTAGACAAGTTGCGGCCAAAACTCCGGACTGCAACCCCCAAGCCCGCATGCTGTTAGCTGGAAAAAGCAGCCAACTGATTTTGGCGTCCGCCTCGCCGCGCCGCCGCGAATTGCTCGCGCAGGCCGGCTTCCCGTTCACCGTCGTGCCGGCCGACGTGACCGAGCACGAGGCGGCGGATGCCGACCCGCGCGCCATGGTCCTGCACAACGCCGCACTCAAGGCCGACTGGGTGGCGCAGCGCCATCCCGACGCGACCGTGCTCGGGGCCGACACCACGGTCTTCATTGACGGAGTGGTATTGAACAAGCCCGTCGACGCGGCCGACGCCCGTGCCATGCTGCGGCGGCTGAGCGGACGCACGCACACGGTGTTCACCGGCCTGGCCGTGCGCCGCGCGTGCGACGGGCTCCGGCTTGACCGCGGCGTGGCCAGCGAGGTCACGTTCAAGGTGCTCGACGACCCGGCCATCGAGCTCTACCTCAGCCGCGTCCACACCCTCGACAAGGCCGGGGGCTACGCGATCCAAGAGGAGACGGACCTGATCATCGCCGGTTACACCGGCTCGCTGACAAATATCATCGGGTTGCCGGTGGATGAAATGAAACAACTTTTGACTCAAGCGGGTCTAGGGCGCTAATTCCGACCCAAGCGTGAGCTCCCAACTGGCCCAATCCGTCGAACGTCCTCTCGATCCCGTCCGCGACCCGACCGACCGCTCGATCCTCATCGGCATTGTCGGCACGCTGCTGTTTCACCTGATCCTGGTGATCCTCTCGCCCTCGTTCACCTTCGAGAAGTTCTCGGGCGTCCACACCGGCATCCACGTCCGGAACACGGAACGGGGAAAGTCCTTCGACATCGAGCTCGCCAACCCGGTCACGCCGCCACCGCAGCCCAAACCGCTCCAGTTCGTGGAAACGAACCCGGACGCCCCGGAGAACGAACCCGACAAGACCGCCAATTTCAGCAACCGCAACCAGCAGAGCGCCCAACTGGAGAAGCCAAAGGAGCTCGACCCCGAAAACCGCCCGAGCGTCGAGGGGCAGGACAAGATCAAGAGCGACGCCATCGTCTCGGGCGACATGTCGAAACCGCAGCTCGGTTCGGCCGCCCGCCCCGAGAGCACGCAGACGGACCAGAGCGAACAGCAGGAGCAGAAGCTCCGCCTGTTGCAGGTGGCGAACCAGGGATTCGAGAAGGTCGAGGGCAAGTCGGAGGACGGCATCGCCACCAACGTCTCCAAGTCGACCGCCGCCAGCACCCACGCCGACAAGGACGTGGATGGCGTGCACCAAGGCACGGAAGCCGACGGCGCCCTGGTCGCGATCACCGAGGCCCACAAGGCGCAACCGAAGGCGCGTCCGCGCCTGACCACCGCGCTGCCCTCGGTCGTGACCACGCGCCAGGCCGGCACGAGCCAGCTCGGGAAGGTCATCGGCCGCGACGCCCGCTGGAGCGAGTACGGCGCGTATCTCGCCGAGATCGAGGAGATCATCTGCCAGCAGTGGTACCGCATCAACGACGAGAGCCGCGTGACGCCGCCGCACGGCTCGCACGTGACGATCACCTTCAAGATCAATTCACAGGGCGAAACGGACATCGTGAAGGTGGAGGATTCGGACGCCGGCAAGCAGGGCGTGTGGTCCTGCCAGAACGCCATCCAGGCGCGGCAGCCCTACCGGAAGTGGAGCGACCAGATGATCGCCGTGCTCGGCGACGAACAGACCCTGGTCTTCGGTTTCTACTACTACTGACCGTGTCCGAGCGACCGGCCGATTTCTGGGAAACGCTGCCGTTGCACGAGGGCGTGCGCCTCCTGCACCACGACGCGAATGGCCTGGCCGCCTTCGACAAGCCGGCCGGCGTGCTCTCGCACCCGAACGGTTCGGAGGACCAGGCGCGCGCGCTGCTGACCTGCCGCTACGACCTGAAGGAGCAGGGTTTCGAGTGGAAAGCCGCGGACGGGACGCTGCGGCGGCTTTGGCTGCTGAACCGGCTCGATTCGGCGACCTCCGGCGTGATCCTGGTGGCGGCCTCCGCGCCGCTGGCGGCTGCGATCCGGGAGCACTTCGCGCGCAAGCAGGTGCGCAAGGTTTACCAGGCGCTGGTTTTCGGCCACCCGCACAAGGACCGCGACATTTGGCGCGACCAGGTCGCGGTGAAGCGCCAGGGCGGGCGGATCCGGACCGCCACCGTCGGCAATGTGCCGGTGGAGACGTCGTACGAGCTGATCCGCCACACGCAGCGCGCGTTCTCGACGGCGCTGATCAGGCTCGAGCCGCGCACGGGGCGCAGCCACCAGCTTCGTGTGCAATGCGCGAAGCACCAGCTGCCGATCGTCGGCGACCAGACCTACGGTGATTTCGCGCGCAACCGGGAGTTCGCCAAGGCGACGCGCAACAAGCGCCTGTTCCTGCACTCGCTCGAGACGGCTTTCACCTACGAGTTCGGCGGAAAGAGCTGCGCGTTCAAGGCCGCGGCGCCGCTGCCGGGGGAGTTTGCCGTGACGTATTGACCGGGGGCGAAGGTTACCCGGTCGCGCGGGCGCCCGAACCTCTCGCGGGGCGTCATGGAGGGCCGGGCTCCCGCCCGGCCGAAAACGTCAGCGGTGCTAGTCGTGCCAACGCAGAACATTCAACTCGCCCTGGTACGGCCATTCGCCCGGCATCGCGACCAGACGGGCGCGGACAGGATTGTAGCGCACATACTCCCACTTGGCCCGGTAGCTCTCGTGCATGCGCAACTGGGTGTCCCAAAAATCCCGCTGCCACAGTCCGCCCTCACCAGTTCCTGCTGACTTGCCGACCATGGATTTCCAGTAACGCACCCAATCCGCGATCGATTCCGGAGGAATGGTGTTCGGGGAGCAGAACAGATGGAGGTGATCCGGCATGACCACGAAACGCCCGACGAGCCAGTGGTTCGCCGCCATCCAGGCCGAGACCAACCGTCGGACCATGTCCGGATTGGCCAGAATGGGGCGGCGCTGCTTGGCACACACCGTGAGAAAGACGATTGGCGATTGGTTTTCCCGGTCGAGGAACAAGTGCGGCAGACGAACGCGACGTGGTGAATTCATGGACGAAACCGATGGCGGGTGTCGGTCGGGCGGGAGCCCGACCCTCCAGCAACAGAGAAGGCAATGCCGCCGCCCCGACCAGTACCGGCGTGTACGAAAACCGTGAGCAACCCCCGACCCCGGGGCGCGGGCTACAGCAAGTCCAGCTGCGCGTCATCCGTCGGCGCGACCGTGATCTTCTTCTTCGGCCGGGCCTGTGGCGCGGCGGGGAGCGTGACGGTGACCTCGTCGGACTCCAGCTGGGCCAGGATGGTCTTGGCCCGGTCGATCACCGCCAGGGGCAGGCCGGCGAGCCGGGCGACCTGGATGCCGTAGCTGCGGTCGGCCGCGCCGGGCACGACGCGCCGCACGAACACGATGTCGTCGTTCCACTCCTTCACGGCGACCGAGAAGTTCTTCAGGCGCGCCAGATGCTGCTCGAGCTGCGTGAGCTCCTGGTAGTGCGTGGCAAACAGCGTGCGCGGGCCGCGCTCCGGGCCGCGGTGCAGGTGCTCGACGACCGCCCACGCGATGCTCAGGCCGTCGTACGTCGACGTGCCGCGCCCGATCTCGTCGAGGATGATCAGCGACCGGTCCGTGGTGTTGTTCAGGATGTTGGCCGTCTCGTTCATCTCGACCATGAAGGTCGAGTTGCCGCGCGCGAGGTCGTCGCTCGCGCCGACGCGGGAGAAAATCCGGTCGACCAGCCCGAGGCGGCAGGACTTGGCCGGCACCCAGCAGCCGACCTGTGCCATCAGCGCGATCAGGGCGACCTGCCGGATGTAGGTCGACTTGCCCGCCATGTTCGGGCCGGTGATGAGCTGGATCTGGGCCGGGCCCGACGCGGAGAGCGCCGAGTCGTTCGGCACGAAGGTGTGGCTGCCCGCGAGGCCAAGGCGCTCGGTCTTCATCATCTGCTCGACCACGGGGTGGCGTCCGTCGGTGATGACGAGTTCGTCGCCTTCGTCGAGCTCCGGGCGGCAATAGTCCCATTCGCGCGCGAGCACGGCCCAGCCGCCGAACAGGTCGAGCTCCGCCAGCGCGTCGGCCGTGGCGTGGAGGGCCGGCGCCTCGGCGAGCACGGCCGCAACCAGCGCGGAGAAG
>CAYMSE010000062.1:0-5505 GCA_964392935.1 uncultured Oleiharenicola sp. | reverse complement strand
TCACTTGCGTGCCCTGCCCCGTCAGGTTGTTGCCGTCAAAGTCGCGGATCGCAGCCATGTAAGTGGCCGGCGCGGCGTTGAAATCGACGCTGGTGCCACTGCCGGGCAGCAGCCGCACCGTCTGGTCGTCGAATTTGGCGTATTCGACATTGACCAGCGTGTCGGCGCCGTCCGGACCGATAATCGTGAAATGCCCGGTGCTCGGCTGGCTGATCGCATAGGCAACGCGCGCACCGGTGAAGACCGCCGTGTCGACATCGCTGCCGCCGTCAATAACGTCGTTGCCAAGGCCGCCATCCAGAACATTCGCCGCGGCATTGCCCGTCAACAGGTTGTCCAGCTCATTGCCAGAACCGGCAATGGCTGCATTGCCCGTCAACACAAGGTTCTCGACATTCGGCGTGAGGGCATAGCCGATCGCAGACCGAACGGTATCGTTGCCTTCGTCCGGCATTTCGACAACCAAATCGGGACTGAGATCCACGGCCGGGCCATAGTTATAATTGATATTGCCGTGAATACCTGCGCTTCTATTATCGGCGGTTTCATCAAAGCTAATCGACAAATACTTCAGCTTTGGCGCCGACCCGCTGTAATCGAATTCGATTCCCGCGATTGTGAACTGTCCGGTGGCGGAACCGGGTGTGGAACCGCCGCTTCCCGATATGCTGATAGTGGCGCGCCCAGGAACGTACAGGTGCGCATCGGCATAAGTACCGACTGCGAGATTGGTATTCAGACCGGACGTTGAAAAAAGGAAGTTCCAAAAAACCCCGCCGCTCTTATAGAGGTTTATGTAGTCGATCTTTCCATCCCCGGTTTGGTCGCGCATCGTCACCTGGAAATCGGCTGGTGTCAGATTCGCACCATAGGACTTGCCACTTCCGATGAGATCACCCGGATCGCTTTTCAGCGTATAAGACGTGGACGCATCCAGGTTGTAGCGGTCAATGATATACGTATCATCGCCGCCGCCGCCCACAAATCTGTTGGCTGCGCTATTTCCAGTGAAGACGTTGTTGGCGCCATTTCCGACAATATCTGCGACCGCCGCACCCGTCAGGGTGGCAATCTCGACATTCTCCGGCAACGTGTAACTGACGGAAGACTGTATGGTGTCGGTCCCGCCACCGCCGTCCTCGGCAACGATGTCAGAAACCGAGTCCACGATATAGGTGTCGTCACCCGGCCCACCCTGCATTGAATCGTTACCAGTCTCGCCGTTCAGATAATCGTTACCTCCTCCTCCATAAAGAGCGTCGTCCCCGCCGCCGCCATAGAGGAAATTGTCATGGGCATTGCCAAGAATAGTGTCGTTGCTGACACCGCTCTTGGCAGTATCGATCCAGGTGTCGAAGGCGATCGCGACATTCTTGTTTAAACCGCCAACGTTGCTGAAACCGCCCGGTGAAAGATCAATCACAGCAGCTGCATTGAAGCGAGACACATCGAGCGTGTTGTTCAACCCGGCATCCCAGAGCGTAACGATTGGCTTGGTATTGCGGCTGAAATCGAAATATTGGGCGATGGCACCCGTGATGTTGGTATTGAACCCGAAAACCTGACCGCCAGAGAGAGGCGTATCGGTGGGAAGCCCGTAAATGCGCTGGATTGCAAGGATGTCCAGAGGCATCCACGTCGTGGAGACGTTGCGGACGGCCTGACCACCACCAATGTTTGTAGTACCCCAGTCGAGCAACTTGATGGGATACTGCGTGTAATAAGGCTCTGACGTTTCCACAGGGTCGATATAGGACATGACAGTCCAGGCACGGCTGTCATAAGCACTGTATTGGAGCTGATACGAATTTGTCCCAGTGACGGGATAGGGGCCGGCATGGTCCAGCCCCAGTGCGTGCCCCTCCTCATGCAGCAAGGTCTGCCAGGGATAGCCGCCATAGCTGAGGAAGGACCCGTTCAGCGGACCGAAGCCGCCGACGCTGGTATCGATGCTGATGGTCGCCTTCGTCAGCTTCAGCAGCTGGGTGCCGCCGGTAACACCGGCACCGGAGGGCGTGGTGCCGGTTGGATGGGTGAAGGCCGAACCATTGCTGCCGCGGGTGAACTGGATCCCGGCATCGGCATAGTTGGTCGTTACCGCGAATGAAATGTTGGCGATGGCGGCCCATAGAGCGAGACCGGCGGCAAGCTCGCTCTGCTCGGTCTGGTTCCAGTTGGAGGCGGGATCGAAAGCATAGGTGACGACGCCACCGGGGGTACCGGCGGTGCCGGAATTGCTGTCCGCATACCATTTGGAAGCGTCGGTGTAACCACCAGTGTAGGTGGCCGGATTGTCGCCGTTCCAGGAAGCATAGGAATTCAGCGCCAAAGAGCCGTCAGGATTGAGGCCTGAAATGTAGGCGACCTCGTCGTCCGCGGTCGGTGAAGGAGCCATGTTGCGTTCCCGCGTTCAGCGCGAAATCTGCCAATCCGGATTCATGTGCCAAGCAACCAGGATTTCCCGAGGGGAAGCGTCATGCGCGCAGGCGGGCCAGTTCTTCCGCAACGGCATCGACCGTTTGCCGGATCTGCTCCTCGCTATGGGCGCTGGTGATGAAGAAACGCAGCCGAGCGGTGGCCTCACCCACCGCGGGCGGCAGCACGGGCTGGACATTGATGCCGCGGGCGAACAGCGCATTGGCCAGGGCAATGCTGCGAAGCGGGTCGCCCACCAGGATGGGGACGATTGCGGTTCCGCCGCTGCTGCCGGTATCCAGCCCCCGGGCACGGGCACAGTCCAGGAAAAGCTGCGCCCGCGCTTTGAGAAGGGCGACCCGCTGCGGCTCTTCCTGCATCCGGCGCAGCGCGGTAATCGCCGCCGCTGCCGCAGGGGGCGAAATTCCGACGCTGTAGATGAAGCCTGGCAGGGTATAGCGCAGATATTCCAGGATCGCGCCATTGCCCGCGACATAGCCCCCGCAGCTGGCGAGCGCCTTGCTCAACGTGCCCATCCAGAGATCGACATCACTGCCGGAAAGCCCGAAATGTTCGCGCGCGCCGCCGCCATGCCGCCCCAGCACGCCCACGGAGTGCGCCTCGTCCACCATGAGGATCGCATTGTGGCGACAACGCAGTTCAACGAAGCGCGGCAACTCGGCAATATCGCCGTCCATGCTGTATACGCCCTCGACGAAGATCATGGCACGGCGATAATTGCCGCGTTGCTCTTCCAGCAGCCGATCCAGCGCCCGCCAGTCATTATGCGGGAAGGCGATACGCTTGGCCCGGGAGAGAAGCGCGCCCTGGATGGCGGAGTTGTGCGCCAGACGATCATGAAATATCGCATCGCCCGGCTTGAGCAGATGGCCGATGACGGTGACATTGGTGAGATAGCCGCTCACCAGGGCGAGACAGTCCTCGGCATCCAGGAATTCGGCCAGCGCCAGTTCCAGTTCCCGCTGCAGCGGCCGTTCGCCCGAAACGATCCTGCTGGCGGCGACCGAGGTGCCATGCCGCTCGATGGCCTGCTGTGCCGCGACGCTGACCGCCGGGTCGCCGTTCAGGCCTATATAGTTGTAATTGGCGAAATTGAGATATTCCCGTCCGCCAATGCGCGTGGTCGGCCCCGCCATGGATTCCTGCGCCAGGAAAAATGGATTGGAAAGGCCCATCGCCTCCAGCGCATGGCGCTGTTCGCGCAGGGCGCGCAATTCCGCCTCGAAGCCGTGGCTGTTCCGCGGCGACTGTGAACGCTCAAACGCAATCTTGTCGGGTTCCGCGCTATCGCTGCTGGCCGGAACGATCCGCTCAACCATTCTTCCTGTCACCTGGCGCTCGGGTCTACCCCAAAACCCAAACCCTCTCGAAGATTATAGGGAACGCCCAAGGATGCAAAACGCCATTTCCGCCTTTTGGATCAAGGCCCCAGCCCCATTACAACAGTTACACATTAGAGGGTAGCGTATATCTGGATGGCCACATCGACATCATCAAAGACCTTTCCCCTGCCCTCCTTCAGCACCAGGGCATGGGTGCAGAATTCCCGGACAATATCGGTGGCGTGCGAAGCCAGAATCAGCGCCCGCCCGGCGCTGCGGCCGAACAGTTCGTCCTGGCATTTGCGGTGAAAGCGTTGGTCGCCAGCCAGGATGACTTCATCGATCAAATAGCAGTCAAAATCGATGGCGAGGGAGAGGCCAAAAGCCAGCCTGGCCCTCATGCCGGTCGAGTAGGTCTCCAAGGGCATGTGCATGAAGGCGCCGAGCTCCGCGAAATCCTCGGTAAAAGCAAGCACCTGGTCCAGAGGCCTGTTATAGAGGCGCGCGATGAAGCGGACATTGTCGTGACCGGTGAGATTGTGATGGAAGGCGCCCTGGAAGCCGATGGGCCAGGACAGCGACATGCCGCGGCTGATCCGACCGGAGGTCGGTTGCTCGACTCCGCCGATCAGCTTGATGAGTGTCGATTTTCCGGCACCGTTGCGGCCCAGAATGGCCAGCTTTTCGCCGGGCGCGACCTGGAAATTGACGTGGTCGAGCACCCGGTAGGGCCCTTGCCGGGTCGGGTAGTCCTTCACCACCTCGCAAAGCTCGATCACCGGATGGCTATCCGCTTTTTGGCATAGTCCAGCATGACCAGGGCGGCGAAAGTCAGCCCCAGGCAGACCATGGTGAGATAGACCGCATCGAAATGCGCCGTGATGGCGCCGCCAAAATAGCCGGCCCGGATCATCTCGAAATAGTTGACCATGGGGATCCACAGCGCCGACCTGCCATAGCCGGCCGGCAGCCAGTCCACCATGTAGAACGCGCCGCTGATGGGAAGGCTGAGATAGGAAAGCGGGTTGTATAGTTTCTCTACCAGCGTCGTCAGCGGGCTGAGCGCGCCGACCAGCAGGGCAAGCGCCGCACTGAACCAGATCGCATAGAACCATCCGGCAAGCAGAAGCAGCGGATCCTTGGGCGGGAAAAGATAGCCCGCAACGATGAAAAGGCCACATCCGAAGGCGAAGGCCATCAGGATGCCGGCCGCCTCCAGAATATATTGTCCCAGGAAAAGGTCTAGAAACGTCACCTGACGATGATAAAGCACGCTGTCATTGTGGCGGATGCAGTGGATGGAATGGCCGACCATATGACGATAGAGCAGGAAGGGCGTGTAGCCGGTCAGAAGGAAACCGGCAAGGGGCACACCGCGACTTTCGGTCGGGATCGGCAGCAGCGAGCGCAGCAGGATGACGCCGAAGGTGAACAGGAAGGGCTCCGCCATGATCCAGAGGAAGCCGATATTCTGGCGGCCGTAGCGGACATGGACTTCGCGCATGGTGAGCGCACCGATGACGTCGCATTGACGCCGCAATGCCTGGGCGAACGACGGCGCGCGGGCATCCTGCTGCTGCCGCATCAACGGCCCGCATGCTCGCGCACGCTCGCGCTTACCAGCCAAGCGATGCCATAGATCAGCAGGCTCGCCGTCAGCACCAGCAAGATGCCCGCGAGGCGACGCGGATAGATGGGATAATCGGGCAGCTGGGGTGCCACGATCTCCTCCAGATAGAGTTGCTGC
>CAYMSE010000061.1:0-8635 GCA_964392935.1 uncultured Oleiharenicola sp. | reverse complement strand
CACGTTGCCTTCCTGGAATGTGAGGCCGGCTACCGCGGTGATCGTGCCGCTGACCGTGGCGGTGAAGGTTCCCGTGGCGTTGGTGCCGGCCGAAAAGGTCGCGATCTTGTTTCCGGCGGCCACCGCGTTCCAGTTCGTGGTGAACGACGTTCCTGCGCTGTTGGTGGACCAGAGATTGCCCGAGCTTTGCCGCCACGTGCCGCCCGCGTTGCTCGAGCCGCCGGTCGAACCATTCGTATCCCAGTAGACGGTCGTTTGTCCCCGACTGGTTGCGGTCAGCCCGAAGACAAGCAGGGCCCCCAGCACCAAGGTGCGGGCGCGTCGCGGAAATGGAAATTGGGAGAGCACGATGTTGCTACGAACAACTTAGCGGCTTTGGACCAAAACCCCAGAAGAATATAGGTATAAATGCCTATTCATTGGTGTCTCCAAAATGCAATCGACACAAAACACCCAACATTAAGAAGAATAGTGTCTTCCGCCAGTAGATGCCCAAGACGTTCGGGCAAGCACCGGTAATACCAGCGCATAGTCGCCACCACCAATACCCTAGGCGCGGAGGTCGCGTCGATTTCGACGCTACTTGCGCCGGTCAGTTGTTGAAGCGGAACAGCGCGACGTCGCCATCGCGGAAGACATATTCCTTGCCCTCGAGGCGGTACTTGCCCGCATCGCGGGCTGCGGCGACCGAGCCGAGCCGAGCCAGGTCCTCGTAACTGACCACCTCGGCCTTGATGAAACCCTTTTCGAAATCCGTGTGGATGACGCCGGCGGCCTGCGGCGCCTTCCAGCCCACCTTGATGGTCCAGGCGCGGACCTCCTTTTCTCCCGCGGTGAAATAAGTCTGGAGCCCGAGCAGCGCGTAGGCGCCGCGAATAAGGGCGGACACGCCGGAGTCGTCGACGCCGAGGTCCTTGAGAAACGCCTTCGCCTCCTCGGGCGGCAGGTCGATCAATTCCGCCTCGATCTTGGCGCTGATCGGCACGTAGGCCGCATCGTGGTGCGTGCGCACGTAGTCGGCGACCTTCTGCACGAACGGGTTCTGCTCAGCGGTCGCGAGATCCGATTCCGCGACGTTGCAGGCGAACAGGACCGGCTTGGCCGTGAGGAGCTGGAAGAGCTTCATCATGGCCTGTTCGTCCTCGGTGGCGCCGGGCAGCACGTTGGCGGTCTTGCCCGCGTTCAGGTGGGGCGTGAGCTTTTCGAGGAGAGCCATCTCGGCGATGGCCTCCTTGTCGCCGGACTTGGCCTTTTTCTGGGTCTTGTCGATGCGCTTGGTGACGGCGTCGAGATCCGCGAGCACGAGCTCCGTGGTGATGACTTCGATGTCCCGGACCGGATCCACGGCACCCATGGTGTGGACCACATCGCTGTCCTCGAAACAGCGGACGACCTGGACGATGGCATCGACTTCACGGATGTTGGCGAGGAACTGGTTGCCCAGGCCCTCGCCCTTGCTGGCGCCCGCCACCAAACCGGCGATGTCGACGAACTCGATCGCCGCGGGAATGACGACGTTGGTCTTCGCGATCTTCTGCAGCACGTAAAGGCGGTCATCGGGCACCGTGACCACGCCGACGTTGGGGTCGATGGTGCAGAACGGATAGTTGGCGGCCTCGGCCTTGCGCGAGCGGGTGAGGGCGTTGAACAGGGTGGACTTGCCTACGTTCGGGAGTCCGACGATGCCGGCTTTGAGCATAAAATTGGGTGCGGTAAGGGGCGAATGCAGGGGTGGCACTGGGGGCTTGACAAGGGCAAAGTTGTCCCGTCCATTCTGCCCCTTTTCCAAAACCACTCCGGCTTCCCGTAACGCAACCAGACACATCAAATGGCCCTCAAAATCCGCCTTTCCCGCTTCGGCACCAAGAACGAACCGCACTACCGCGTGGTCGTCGCCGAGACGCGTTCCCGCCGCGACGGCGACGCCGTCGAACAGATCGGATCCTACAACCCGCGCGCGAAGGGCAATCCGCTGACGATCAAGCTCGACCGCGTCGACTACTGGGTTTCCAAGGGCGCGAAGCCGTCCGACACGATGCATGCGATGATCAAGCGCGCGCGCCGGGCCGCGGCGGCCACGGCCTGAGTGGTTTAACCACGAAGGGCACGAAGCACCCGAAGTCGGTCCGATTCGCGAGCCTCGGTGAAAACCGGGGCTTTTTCATTTCCAGATTCTTCGTGCCCTTCGTGTTCTTCATGGTGAAATAGAACGCCAATGCGCATCGACGTCCTCACGCTTTTTCCCGCCATGCTCGAGGGCTTCCTGGCCGAGAGCATGCTGGGTCGCGCGCAGGAGGCGAAGCTGTTGGAAATCAAGGTCCACAACACGCGCGCCTGGGCGACCGACAAGCACAAGACCACCGACGACCGGCCGTTCGGCGGCGGGGCGGGGATGGTCATGAAGTGCGAACCCATCTTCGCGGCGGTGGAGCAACTGCAGACGCCGGGTTGCCGCCGGATCTACCTGACACCCGACGGGGCGCCTTTTACTTCCGCCAAGGCGGAGGAGCTTTCGAAGCAACAACACCTTATCCTGCTCAGCGGACACTACGAGGGAATCGACCAGCGCATCCGCGACACCCTGGTCGACGAGGAGATGAGCATCGGTGATTATGTGCTGACGAATGGCACGCTGGCGGCGGCGGTGGTGATCGATGCGCTGGCCCGTTTCATCCCCGGCGTGCTCGGGGAAGAAAAGTCGTTGACCAGCGAAAGTTTCACCCGCAACTTGCTCGACTTTCCCAATTACACGCGTCCCGCCGTTTACCGCGGCATGTCCGTGCCGGAAGTGCTCCTTCAGGGCAACCACGGCGAAATCGAGAAGTGGCGGCACGCGCAACAGTTGGCAAAAACAGCGAAAGTCCGGCCCGATTTACTCAAAAAACAGCCATGAACCAGATCATCAAAGACATCACCGCCGCCCAGGTGAAAAACGCCGTCGCCGCCTTCAAGGTGGGTGATGGTGTCCGCGTGCACACGAAGGTGCGCGAAGGGGACAAGGAGCGCGTCCAGGTTTTCGCCGGTGTCGTCATCGCCCACAAGGGCAGCGGCATCCACGAGACCTTCACGGTCCGCCGCATCAGCTACGGCGAGGGCGTCGAGCGCGTGTTCCCGGTCAACTCGCCGAACATCGAGAAGATCGAGGTCGAGCGCGAGTCCGAGCCGGGCAAGGCCCGCCTCTACTATCTCCGCGACCGCACCGGCAAGGCCGCCATGGCGGTGAAGGAGAAGCGCCTCGAGGACGCCGCGACCGGCAAGGCCTGAGCGCCACCGTCTATTGATCGCACAAAAGCGAACCCGCCGGGTTCGCTTTTTTTATGCCAAAATTCCGGCTTTGCAGTGGAACCGCGCGGCCGGTTTAGTGCCGCCTCCCGTCCCCGCCTTTCCCATGAAGCTCCAGACTGACATTCTCGCCCAAGCCTGTTCCCAAGCGCGCGGCCTCGCCATCGACGCGGTGCACAAGTCGTCCTCCGGACACCTCGGCCTCCCGCTCGGCGCCGCCGAAATCGGCGCGGTGCTCTACGGACACGCCCTGGTGCACAATCCCGACGAGCCGCGCTGGCTCAATCGCGACCGCTTTGTCCTTTCCGCGGGCCACGGCTCGATGTTCCTCTACAGCTGGCTCCACCTCAGCGGCTACGACCTGTCCCTCGACGAGGTGAAGAATTTCCGCGTGCTGCACAGCAAGACGCCCGGTCACCCGGAATTCCACGAGACGCCCGGGGTCGAGTGCACCACCGGCCCGCTCGGCCAGGGCATCGGCAATTCCGTGGGGCTGGCGCTCTCCGGCAAGATGGCCGAGGCGCGCTTCAACACCGCCGAGCACACGATCTTCGATCACCACGTCATCTGCCTCGCCGGCGACGGCTGCATGCAGGAAGGCGTGGCGATGGAGGCCGTCGAGTTCGCCGGCCACCAAGGCCTCGACAACCTGATCCTCATCTACGACTCCAACGACGTCACGCTCGACGCCATGGCGGACAAGACGCAGAGCGAGAACACCGCGCTGCGCTTCAAGGCGATGAACTGGGACGTCCAGACCGTGACCGCGGGCAACGATCTCGCGGCCCTGCTCAAGGCGGTCAATCGGGCCAAGAAGGCGAAGACCGGCAAGCCGCAGCTCATCATCGCCCGCACGCTGATTGCGAAGGGCATTCCCGAGGTCGCGGGCACCTCGAAGGGCCACGGCGAGGGCGGGGCGAAGTTCGCCGACGCCGCCCGCAAGGGGCTCGGCCTGCCCGAGGAACATTTCCACGTCAGCCCGGCGGTGCGCGAGTACTTCGCCGCGCACAAGAAGCGCCTGAAGCGCGCCTACGGCAAGTGGCGCAAGACCTACGAGGCCTGGCGCGCCGCGCATCCCGACAAGGCGGCCTTGCTCGACTCGCGCAACGATCGCGTCAGCGCCGCGCACCTGATCGAAAAGGTGATCCCTCCGTTCCCCGCCGACGCCAAGCTCGCCACGCGGGCCGCCGGCAAGGACGTGCTCCAGCCGGTGGCCGCCGCGCTGCCGCTCCTGATCTCGGGCTCCGCCGATCTTCACGGCTCGACGCTGAACTACATCGCCGCGGACAAGGATTTCGACCGCACGAATCGCTCCGGCCGCAACATCCGCTACGGCATCCGCGAGCACGCCATGGCCGCCATCAACAACGGCGTGGCGTACGACGGGATCTTCCGCCCGTCGTGCGCGACCTTCCTCGTGTTCGCCGACTACTCGCGCCCGTCGATGCGCCTGGCCGCGCTCTCGAGACTGCCGGTGATCTACATCTACACCCACGACTCGGTCGGGGTGGGCGAGGACGGCCCGACGCACCAGCCGGTGGAAACGGTTTCCGGCCTGCGGGTCATTCCGAATCTCGATGTGATCCGTCCGGCGGATCCCGAGGAAACCGCGGGCGCGTTCGCCGCGGCCCTGGAGCGCCACGACGGTCCGACCCTGCTGGCGCTCACGCGCCAGGCGGTGCCGATGCTCAACGACGTGCCGGCCAGCGTGCGCCGCGCGGGCGTGTTGAAGGGCGCCTACGTCGTGGTGCAGGAAACGGCGCCGCTGACCCACATCCTGCTCTCCGCCGGATCGGAACTCCAATGGGCCATCGCCGCTGCGAAACAGCTCGGCGCCGGCGTCCGCGTGGTGTCGGTGCCCTCGTTCCTCCGCTTTGACGCGCAGCCGAAGGAATATCGCGACGCCATCCTGCCTCCGTCGTGCCGCAAACGCGTCGCGATCGAGGCGGGCGTCACGGGGCTGTGGAGCAAATATGTAGGCCTCGACGGCAAGGTGATCGGGATCGACCGTTTCGGCCTCAGCGCCCCGGGCAACATCGCCATGAAAGAGCTCGGAATTACGGCGGAAGCGGTGATTTCTGCCGCTAAGGCGCTGTAATACAACAGTTAGAGGTATAGTTTTCCAGCCAGCTGCGAGGCTGGCTGTTTTGTTTTTCGAGGTGTCCAACTGTAACGCAATCGTCGAAAGGTGCTACTTGCAGAAATGATTAGGAGGCTAATAGTCAGCCTCCTCATATTTTCCCAGTCGCCCGGATCATGCCGCATCTCCTCCTCAAAGACCTGCCGCGCTACGAGTGCCTCATCGAGGCCGCGAAGGATTTTCCCGAACTCGATCCTTCCGCCGTCGAGGCGCTGCTGCACCTGCTCCTGACGGGCGACGACGTCTTTGCCGTGACGGAGCGCAACCTCTCGGACCACGGCATCTCCCACGGGCGCTTCGGCGTGCTGATGCTGCTGTGGCGCAGCACGCAGCCGCGCGGTGCCAAGTTGCTGGGCGCGGAGGATTGCGAGTCGGGTCCCCGCACTCCGGCCGCCCTGGCCGACGCCGCCGGCGTCACCCGCGCAACCATGACCGGCCTGATCGACACGCTGGAGCGGGACGGCTTGGTGAAGCGCGAGCCGGACCCGGACGATCGCCGGATGATGACCGTGCTATTGACGGCGAAGGGCGAGAAATTCCTGAACGATTTTCTGCCGGGCCACTTCAAGGTCATCGCCGAGGTGATGGCGCCGCTATCCGAAACCGAGCGCAAGACCCTCGTCCGCCTGTTGAACAAGGTCCAGCAGCACGCGGCCGTCCTGCGGCAGCCGGCCGCCGCCGGCGAGTCGGCCGCGGGCTGAATTCCCCTTTAGTCCTCCACGTCAAATCCCCTGCATCATGCTCAAGAAACTCGTCCTGACGATCCTCGGCCTCCTGCTCCTGGTCATCGGCCTTGGCTCCATTAAATTCGCGCCTGGCTTCGGCCAGTTCCCGGTCATGGCCGCGACCATGGCCGGCATGACCATGCCACCCGAGGTGGTGACGGCCACGACCGTAACTCCCGGCACCTGGGAAAACACCCTGAGCGCCACCGGTTCGGTGGTCACCGTGCAGGGCGTGACGGTCGGCGCCGAACTGGCCGGCAAGGTCACCGCCATCAACTTCGAGTCCGGCGCCTTCGTGAAGCAGGGCGAGTTGCTCGTGCAGCTCGATACCTCCAACGAGGAGGCGCAACTGCGCTCCGCCGAGGCCAGCGTCGCGCTGGCCCGCGTGAATCTCGACCGCTCGACCGACCTGATCGCCAAGAACGCCATCTCCAAGTCCGATTTCGACTTGGTCGACGCCCAGTTCAAGCAGGCGTCCGCCCAGGCCGACGCCATCCGGGCGGTCATCGCCAAGAAGACGATCCGCGCGCCGTTCGCCGGCCGCCTCGGCATCCGCCTCATCAACCTCGGGCAGATCCTGAAGGAGGGTGACGCCATCGCCACACTGCAGACGCTCGACCCGATCTACGTGAATTTCTCGCTGCCCCAGCAAAACCTCGCCGTGGTCAAGGCCGGCGCCGCCCTGCGCCTCCGCACGGATGCCGCGCCCGGCCAGGTCTTCGAGGGCAAGATCACCGCCGTCAATCCCGACGTCGACGTCGCCACGCGCAACTTCCGCGCCCAGGCCACGCTGGCCAATCCCGACGAGAAGCTGCGGCCCGGCATGTTCGCCAATGTCGAGGTCGTCCTCGCGCCCACCGCGAACGTCCTGGCCATCCCGGCGACCTCGATCCTCTACGCGCCGTTTGGCGACTCCGTCTTCATCGTCGAGGACGGCAAGGATCCGGCGGGCAAGCCCGCCAAGGTGCTGCGCCAGCAGTTCGTCCGCCTCGGCGAATCGCGCGGCGACTTCGTCATCGTCGAGGACGGCGTAAAGCCCAACGAGACCGTGGTCACCAGCGGCGTCTTCAAGTTGCGCACGGGCATGCCCGTCGTGATCGACAACAAGCTCGCGCCGGACGCCAAGCTGGCGCCGAAGCCGAACGACACCTGAGCCAAGGAACCCTGCCATGACTCCCACCAAGGCCTTCACCGACCTCTTCATCCGCCGGCCCGTGCTGGCGATCGTGGTCAACCTCGTGATCATCATCGCGGGCCTGCAGGCGATGCGATCGCTCAACGTCCGCCAGTACCCGCGCAGCGACAACGCGTCCGTGAGCGTCAGCACCGTGTACGTCGGCGCCAGCGCCGAACTCGTCCGCGGCTTCGTCACCACCCCGCTCGAGCAGGCGATCGCGTCCGCCGACGGCATCGACTACATCGAGTCCAAGAGCCTCCAGGGCTTCTCGCTCATCACCGTCCGCCTGAAGCTCAACTACGACCCGATCAAGGCGCTCGCCGAGATCACCGCCAAGGTGAACCAGGTCCGCAACCAGCTGCCGCCCGAGGCCGAGGTGCCCGCGCTCAGCGTGCAATCGGCCGACAGCCAGTTTGCCTCCGCCTACCTGAGCTTCTCGTCCACGATCCTCACGCAGAGCCAGATCACCGACTACCTGGTGCGCGTCGTCCAGCCGCGCCTGTCCGCGCTCCAGGGCGTGCAGCGCGCCGAGGTGCTCGGCGCCCGCACGTTCGCGATGCGCGTGTGGCTCAAGCCCGACCGCATGGCCGCGCTGAACATCAGCCCGGCCCAGGTCCGCGCCGCGCTCGCGGCCAACAACTACCTCGCCGCCGTCGGCAGCACCAAGGGCGAGTTCGTCCAGGTGAACCTCACCGCCAACACCGACCTCCACTCGGTGCAGGAGTTCAAGCAGCTCATCATCCGCCAGCAGAACGACACGATCGTCCGTCTCGCGGACGTCGCGGACGTCGTGCTCGGCGCCGAGGACTACGACATGCAGGTGCGGTACTCCGGCCAGACCGCGGTCTTCATGGGCATCTATCCGCTGCCCAATGCCAACACCGTCGACGTCGTGAAGCGCGTGCGGACCGAGCTCGAGGTGCTGAAGCACGACCTGCCGTCGGGCCTCGACGCCCGCATCGGCTACGACGCCTCGGAATACATCGAGAACGCCATCCACGAGGTCACGCACACCCTGATCGACACGCTGCTGATCGTCGTGGTGGTCATCTACCTGTTCCTCGGCTCCGTGCGCTCGGTGCTCGTGCCCGTGCTGGCGATCCCCGTGTCGCTCATCGGCGGCCTGTTCATCATGCAGGTGTTCGGCTTCACCATCAACCTGCTGACGCTGCTGGCGATCGTGCTCTCGGTCGGCCTGGTCGTCGACGACGCCATCGTCGTCGTCGAGAACGTCGAGCGCCACCTGCGCGAGGGCCGCACGCCCTACGACGCGGCGCTGCTCGGCGCCCGCGAGCTGGTGGGCCCGGTCAT
>CAYMSE010000060.1:0-3161 GCA_964392935.1 uncultured Oleiharenicola sp. | reverse complement strand
CAGCAGGCTGCCGCCGGGGACGATGCCGAGTTCCTTGGCCAGGCGCGGGCTCACGAGGATCGCATTGTCCCACGCGATCTTGGTCATCGGGTCGGGGCACTCCTGGAGCCAGCCATTGTTCGCAAAACGACCGTCGTCCATCTTGTGGTCGGTCGCGAAACGCACCTCGAGGTGGTCCTTCGACAGCGCGACGGCAGCAGGCACGGAGGTCAGGGCCGCCGCGGCGCGCGCCGGGTCGAACGCCACGCTGGCCACCGGATAGGCGGAGCCCTCGACGAGGCCGTCGTGGAGGAATTTCTCGAAGGCTTTCTTGTCCCCGCCGCGGGTCGCGTAGACCTGCTCGTAGGCGTCGGGCTTGGCCTCGCCGGCGAGGCGCGCCAGCAGCTCGACCTCGGTCAGGCCGTTGAACAGCGGCATGATCATCGGCTGGATCGGCACGATCGTACCGTCCACCGTGCGCGCGTCGCCCCAGGACTCGAGATAGTGGGTCGCGGCCAGGTGCGTGCCGGAGAGCGCGGAGGTCTCGTCCTCATAGTAGCCGTACCGGATGACCTCCGGCACGGACTTGAGGAGGGCGCCGACATCCAGGTCGGCCGGCGCGTTGTAGGCCGGGTTGCCGTTGAGGATCAGGAGCGTCTTGACGGAACCGGACTTGATCGCGGCGGCCAGGTCGGAGATCGAGGCGGCGCCGGAGGGCTCGACCTGGACCAGGTCGACGGTCTTGCCGAGGTTGCCGAGCCGCGCATTGATCGCGTAGGCCAGCACGTGGACCGCCACGGGCTGGTGCGCGCCGGCGACCACCAGGCTCTCACCCGGATGCGCCAGCAAGTCCGCGGCGCACTGGTCGATCCAGCCGGCCTTGATGTCGAGGCCGCTGGCGAGCGAGTTGAAATTCGAGGTCTCGAGCACCTTGCCGGCGAGTGCCGCGGCGAAGGCCAGCATGTGGCTGCTCGCGAGGCGCAGGCGGTGGTCGGCCATGCTGCCCGTGAGGCTGAAGCCGCTCTCCGCCACGTAGAGGCGGTTCATGTTCGCCGCATCGTCCTTCGAGGACACGCGGCGGCCATCCGCAAACGAGCGGGCGTAGTAGAGCGCCCCGGACTCGGCGTGCAGGAAATCGGCGTCGATGCTGACGATGCGCTTGGCCTTGGCGAAGCGGTACACCGGCTTCACGTCGCGACCGAAGGCGGCCCGCGCGGCGGCGAGCGGCGCCTCGTCCTGCACCGGCTCGTACTCGGCCCAGAGCAGGCCCGGGAAATCCCGCTTCAGCGCGGCGACCAGGCGCGCGCGGGTCGGCGACGACGATTCGTCGGCGAGCACGGCGAGGCCGGCGCCCTTGCCCGCGTAGGTGGAACGAAGGCCCGCGAGGAGGTCATTGACGTCCGCGACCGCCAGCGTGCGCCCGCCCTTGCGGTGCGCGGTCGCGCGTTCGGGATCGTAGAGGTCGAGCACCGAGGCCTGGGCGAGCAGCGAGGAGGCGCCGCCGTGCGGCGCGTAGCTCGGGTTGCCCTCGAGCTTGGTCGGGCGGCCCTGGTGGGTCTCCGCGAGCAGCGGGACGGCGCTCTTGCGCAACGGCATCGCCGTCGCGAAGTAGAGCGGCAGGCCCGGGATGGTGTACTCGACCGACTTGCCGTAGGGCAGGATGTGTTTCTCCGGCCGGCGGCAGCCGGCGAGGCCGAGGCCGCCCAGCGCAAAGGAGGCCGCCATCAGGCGCATGAACTGGCGGCGATCCACGCCATTCAGCTCCGAGGCTCCCTCGGGAAACTCCCGGGCCAGGTGTTCGCGGAAACCGGGCGTGTCGGCCAGTTCGTCGAGGCTGCGCCAGTATTTCGGGCCGGCGAGCTCGCGCTGCGAGGGGGCAGAGTGGTCGAATTTGCGTTTCATCAGCGATGGCAGCCGGAGCAGCTTTGGGGAGGCATGAGCTTCCAGTCCTTAACGAGCTTGTGGGCCTCCGCGAGACCGGCCTGTTCGGCCACGGTCTTCGAGTTGAGATTGAAGACGTCCTCCGGCCGGCGGATGCGCACCTCCGGGTTGCGGTGGCAGTCGAGGCACCAGCTCATGCTCTGCGGCTGGTCCTGGTGCACCACGGGCATCTCGTTGATCTTGCCGTGGCACTCGACGCAGCTGACGCCGCGGTTCACGTGGACCGAATGGTTGAAATAGACGTAGTCCGGCAGCGCGTGGATCTTGACCCACGGCACCGGCTCGCCGGTCTGGTAGCTCTGCCGCACCACCTCGAGCAGCGGGCTCTGGGTCTTGATGATGCTGTGGCAATTCATGCACGTCTGCGCGGCCGGGAGGCTGGAGGTGGCCGACTTCTCGACCGCGACGTGGCAGTAGCGGCAGTCCATGCCGAGCTGGCCCGCGTGGAGGCTGTGGTCGAACGGCACCGGCTGCACCGGTGCGTAGCCGACGCGCGTGTACTTCGGGGTCGCGTAATACGTGATGCCGGCGGCCGCTACGCCGCCCAGGACGCCCAGGAAAATCAGGATCTGCAGGGGCAGAGCGTTGGCGGATTTCGGAAAAATCTTGGACATGGTGGCTGGACGTGAATTCGCCGGGTTACCGAGGGACTACAGGCAGGCGCCGGGCGGGGAGCGACGAATTCAGGCTAGCAGTGGTGTGCAGTGAAAATGGTCCGGAGAGCAAAGAGTGGGCCGCGGGGTCTTGTAAAACAAATTTTCCAAACCATTCCCGCCCGCCTCGGCTATTAGGAAACGCGGCGGCGAAGGATGCGCCGCTAATCGACCGTTGGCTCACCGCGGTTCCCGCGGCGCCGACGGCACCGGTCAGCAGAATTCGCCGTCGCGCATCGGCTTGATCTCGTCGCACCGGTGGGCGATGTCGGGATTGTGGGTCACGAGCACCACGGCCTGGCCGTGATCCTTGGCCAGGCGCGTCAGCAGGTCGAACACGATGCCGGAGTTCTTCGCGTCGAGGTTGCCGGTTGGTTCGTCCGCGAGGATGATCGCCGGCTGGTTGGCGAGCGCCCGCGCGATGGCGACGCGCTGCTGTTCGCCGCCGGACAGCTGCGTGGCCAGCCGGTGGGTCTTGTCGCCGAGGCCGACGTCGCCCAGCAAGCCGCGGGCGCGCTCGGCCATCTCGGCTTCGGCGAGGCGCCCGAGCTTGCGCATGGGCATCATGACGTTGTCGAGGGCCGAGAA
>CAYMSE010000059.1:0-4175 GCA_964392935.1 uncultured Oleiharenicola sp. | reverse complement strand
CAGCTGGGACCAAAGCCGGATTGACCCCGAAGGCGCGAAAACCGCCCCGGCCGGAAACTTTGGCTTGGTCTTCGCGCCGTTCGTGTGCTTCGTGGGGCCATGAGTCTCCCGGAGATCGAACAGCGCATCGAGGTGGCGAAGCGGGCCGTCCTGGCGGAGACGGAGCTGCTGCACCGTGAATTCGGACGCGCCCGCAGCGAGATCAAGCACGACGGCACGAAGGTGACCGCGGTCGACCTTGCCATCTCGGAGCACCTGCAGACGGCGATCCTGGGCGCGTTCCCCGCGGATCAGTTCTTCAGCGAGGAACTGGCCCCGACCGCCGCGCCGATCCCGGTGACCGCGCGCTTCTGCTGGGTGTGTGACCCGATCGACGGGACGAACAACTACGCCAACGGCATCAGCCACTGCGCGATCTCGCTGGGCTTGTTCGAGCACGGGGAGCCCCTCTACGGCGTGATTTACGACCTGGCCCGGCGCCGGTTGATCCACGGCGGGCCCGGGCGCGGCGTGTGGGACGGCGACCAGCGCGCCGGCGCGCGGAACGAGGCGCCGAACGGCATGAGCCTGATCGGGTTTCACTCGCCGGTGGACAAGTCCTACGCGGCGGAAGGCAAGCGGCTGATCGAGAATTTCAAGATTCGCGGACTCGGCAGCAGCACGCTGCACCTGGCGTACGCTTCGATCGGGCTGCTCGACGGGGTGGTGGAGCACAACAACAAGATCTGGGACATCGCCGCCGCCGCGGCGCTCGTGCGGGAATCCGGCGCGCAGATCCACTACTTCAACGCGCCGCCGTTTCCCATGAAGGAATTCACGCTCAAGTCGCCCCGCGTGCAGTACGTGGCCGGCAACGCCGCAGTGGTCGCGAAGCTGCGGGAAGTGCTCGGCCGCTAGAGCGGGGTGCGGCGCGACGCCCGCGGGACACGCGACCGGACTAGACGCGGTATTCCTTCAGCGGGACCGGATCGAGGACCTTGGCCGACGGCAGCTTGGCGGCGAGCTGCTCGGCGAACCAGGCCCGGGCGGGCGGGTCGCCGTGTGTGAGCACGATCGAGCGCGGGTTGCACTGGATCGCGTAGTTCAACAGCTCCTCGCGATCGGCGTGGCCGGAAAGCTCGAACCGCTCGACCTGGGCGCGGAGCTTGACCTTGACGTTTACCGCGTCGAAGAGGAACGACTCGCCATTCTTCGCCGCGAGGAGGTGACCGCCGGGCGTGTCCGGGTCGCAGTAGCCGACGAAGCAGAGGCTGTTCTTCGGACTCGCGGCGAGCGCCGAGGCCAGGACGTAGGAGGGCGTGTTCTCCACCACCATGCCGGACGACACGACGTAGATGCCCTGCTGGCCGGGTTCCTTGCCGGCGGCGAGGTCGCGCGGCGTCTTGCGGACCTTGAGGTCCTTGAGGATGGTGCGGGTGAAGTGGACGGTGCCGGTCTTCCGGGCGATGTCGTCGAAGAGGTCCGAGATGTCCATGCCGAGGCCGGAGGCGAAGATGGGGGCGTCGACCAGCTTGTTGAATTTCCGGGCGTCGTGGAGGATCGCCATGATCTCCTGCATGCGGCCGAGCGCGAAGACCGGGATCAGCACCGAGCCGCCGCGCTGGATGGTGGCGTTGATGGTGCTCACCAGGCGGAGCATCTCGTTCGAGCGCGAGTGGTCGGCCGGGCGTTCCGTGGCGCCGCGGGTCGTCTCGGTGACGAGGGTGTCGAACCGCGTGTGGGGGAACTTGGCGCCGGCGAGGATGCGCTGGACGCCGAACAGGACGTCGCCGGTGAAGAAGAGCTTCCGGTGCTTGTGAATGATCTCCACGCCCGCCGCGCCCGGGATGTGGCCGGCGGGGTGGAGGATGAACTCGATCTCGTCCTTTGCGCCGCTGAACCTCTTCGCGTGCCCGAACGGCTGCGTGTAGAAGCGGGGCGCGACCCGGTCGATCTCCTCGTGGGTGAACAGCGGGTAGTCGGCGATGCCCTTCTCCTCGCGCTCGCGCACCATCACGTTGGCCGAGTTGTGCAGCATGCGCTCGATCAGCATGCGGCTGGCCGGCGTCATGATGACCGGCACGCCGGGCTGGTCGCGCAGCAGCAGCGGGAGCGAACCGATGTGGTCGAGGTGGCAGTGCGTGATGATGATGAGGTCGAGCTTCACGCCCTGGAGCGGGCGCAAATTCGGCGCGGCGAGGCGGCCGACCTTCTTTGGGTGCAGGCCGCTGTCGATGACGAGGTGGAAGTCCCCGAGCTGGACGTAGAGGGAGTTGGCGCCGATCCCGCCGTCGCCATTGAGGTCAATGAGCTTCATGGAGCAGCGTCAGTCAGTCCCGGGGCACCGTCATGTCAAACGCCGGGATACGGACAAAGATGCGGTGACCGTGGGCGTCGAGGCCGTGGAAGCTGCCGTGGGCCCGCGCGTCGCCGGAGCCGACGTGGTAGCTGTTGTAGGAAAACTGCTCGCCCGGCCGCAGGGTGGGGGTCTCGCCGACGATCTTGTCGCCCTCGACGACCAGGCGCGTGCCGTCGACGTGCTCGATCACCCACTTGCGGCCGAGCAGCGTGACCGTGCGGTCGGATTCGTTGCGGATCGTCAGGAAGTAGATGAACGCATGCGGCTTGTCCGCCGGGCCCTCCGGCCCGGTCGAGCGGTACACGAGGTTGTCCAGGCGGACACTGAGACCGGGCAGTTCGAGCGGGGCGGGCACGCAGGGACAGAAGCACGGCGGGGCGGAAGCGCACGAGGAAAAAGCGGCGGGTGCATGCCCGGCTTTCGGCTTGCGGCGGATTTCGGCGGGGCGCACAAAAGTCGGCTCTATGGAAAAGCTCGCGCTGCTCTCGGTGAGTGACAAACGCGGCCTCGTGGAGTTCGCCACGGCGCTCGTCAACCAGCATGGCTACCGCCTGCTCTCCACGGGAGGCACGGCCCGCCTGCTGGCCGAGGCGAAGCTGCCGGTCACCGAGGTGAGCCAGCACACGGGATTTCCCGAGATCATGGAGGGCCGGGTGAAGACGCTGCACCCGAAGATCCATGGCGGGCTCCTCTGCCGGCGCGACAAGCCCGACCACCTGGCGCAGGCGCAAAAGAACGACATCGCGCTCATCGACCTCGTCGTCGTGAACCTCTATCCGTTCGAGCAGACGGTGGCGAAGCCCCACGTGGAGTTCGAGGAGGCCATCGAGAACATCGACATCGGCGGCCCGTCGATGCTGCGCAGCGCCGCGAAGAACCACGAGAGCGTCACGGTGGTGTGCGATCCGGACGACTACGTCGGCGTGCTGGCGGCGCTGGGCGACGCCGGCGCGCTCGCGGCCCTGCGGCGGAAGCTTGCGTTGAAGGTTTTCCAGCGCACCGGCGCCTACGACACGGCGATCGCGCGGTACCTGGAGCAGCAGCAGGCCGAACCGGATCTCGAGGCGCTCAGCGGTTTCCCCGGCACCTACGCCGTCAGCTACAAGAAGGCGCAGAGCCTGCGTTACGGCGAAAACCCGCACCAGAAGGCGGCGCTTTACGGGACGTTTCACGACCATTTCGCGCAGCTCCAGGGGAAGGAACTCAGTTACAACAACATTCTCGATATCACCTCGGCGACGTACCTGATCGGAGAGTTCGAGCGACCCACGGTGGCGATCCTCAAGCACACCAATCCGTGCGGGGTCGCCAGCGCGGACGCGCTGATCGACGCCTGGCACAAGGCCTACGCGACGGACCGGCAGGCGCCGTTTGGCGGCATCGTCGTGGTGAACCAGACGCTCGGGCTCGACCTGGCCGACCAGATCAAGGACATCTTCACCGAGGTGATCATCGCGCCGCGTTTCTCCGATGAGGCGCTGGCCGTGTTGGCGAAGAAGAAGAACCTGCGGCTCATGGTGGCCAAGGAAGGCATCGGTGCCGATGCGCTGCAGGAGATCCGCAGCGTGGTCGGCGGCGTGCTCGTGCAGGATCGCGACCGCAGCATGGAGAAGCCCGCGGGTTGCCGGGTGGTCACCAAGCGCCAACCCACCGCCGACGAATGGGCGTCGATGCTGTTCGGCTGGAAGGTCTGCAAGCACGTCAAGTCAAACGCCATCGTCTATTGCCGCGGCGAGCAGACCCTCGGCATCGGCGCGGGGCAGATGGCGCGGGTCGACAGCTCGCGCATCGCGGTGTGGAAGGCAGGCGAAGCCAAGCTCGATTTGAAGGGCTCGGT
>CAYMSE010000058.1:0-3156 GCA_964392935.1 uncultured Oleiharenicola sp. | reverse complement strand
CGGCCGAGATTTTTGATGAAATCCGAACCGCCTGCGGTTTGTGTTGCCATGTGCGTCCCCCTATTCGTCTTCAGCGAAGCCGAATTCGCGGTCGATCGCATCCTGCTGTCGCGCGAACATGAACAGCATGACCACGAACACGATCAGCGAGCCCTGCGCGGCCATGTAGAAGCCGAGCGGGAAGCCGAGGATCGGGATTTTGATGGCGTTCAGCGGAACGACGAAGAAGTGGATGATGTAGCCGAAGAACAGCCACACCCCGAGATGCTTGAGCATTAGATTGCGCGTCGCATCCCAATGGGCTTCGGTTTTGTCTGACATGGGCGTTGCCTTTCCGTCCCTGAAATGATCCGGGCCGCGGTTAGCGGCCGGGAGCTCCTTGCGGGAGGCCGAGGCTTGGAAAAAAAACGGCACCCCCAAGTTGCCGTGTCGGCTCGGTCTTGCCGCCGAGTCCGCTTAATGAACAAAGCGTAACATCGCATAAGATGGAAAATGCTATAGACTTTAGGATTAAGTGCGGTGCAAAACCATTGAACAAACAGGATAATTACTGAGTAATCTGTCGCTGCTTTTTGACGCAGATGTATTGGTGCGGTGCACCATGAAGTGGCAGCAACCATCGCCAACAAGCCACGGCGGGTGTATTCGATGTACGGAACCGGCGGCGGCCCTTCCGCGCCGGCCTGACGATGAAAGGCTTTCCGGTTGAGTGAAGCTTTGCAGTACCGGCTGTTGATTGCCGACGATCATCCCTTATTTCGCGGTGCCTTGCGCGAGGCCGTTTCCGGACTTCTGGAACGGGTCGAAATAGCCGAAGCCGGCACGTTCGACGACGTGGTCGCCTTCCTTGAGCGCAACGCCGATGTCGATCTCATCCTGCTCGATCTCACGATGCCCGGCGCGCGGGGCTTCTCCGGCCTGATGTACCTGCGCGCGCAGTACCCGGGCGTTCCGGTGGTCGTGGTTTCGGCCAATGACGATCCGGCCACCATCCGCCGCTGCATGGAATTCGGTGCATCCGGATTCATCCCGAAAACGCTCGGCGTCGAAGATATGCGCGCGGCGATCTCGCGCATTCTCGGCGGCGGCGTATGGACGCCGCCCGATGTCGACTTGTCGACCGGTTCCGATGCCGAGGCGGCCGAATTGATGTCGCGCATGGCCACGCTCACGCCACAGCAGGTGCGCGTGCTGATGATGCTGTCGGAAGGGCTGCTCAACAAGCAGATCGCCTTCCAACTCGGCGTGTCGGAAGCGACCGTGAAGGCGCATGTCTCGGCCATTCTGCAAAAACTCGGCGTCGAAAGCCGCACGCAGGCCGTAATCGCCGCCGCCAAGATCGAAGCTGGCCAGTGGCCGCAGGGCACGGCAACGGCGGAGGGGTAGCTTCTTGTCGTCCCCGCGCAAGCGGGGAGGTGGATTCACACTCGAAGTGCAACACCTTTGAGAAGGCCTCGGCTGGGGTTCTCCAGTCAAGGCACTTTCGCGGGGTGTTGTTGTAGGCGGCAACGAGAGCCTGGAAGCGGTTTTCAGACAGGCTGGCCAAGTCGGTCTTGCGGGGGATGAAGCGGCGCATGCGGCCGATGGCATTCTCGATGCCGCCCTTCTGCCACGGCGCGTAAGGGTCGCAGAAGAAGGTCTCGATGGCGAGCCGGTGCAACCTTCGATGGCGCGCGAACTCGGTGCCGTTGTCGAAGGTGACGCTGCGGCGCAGGCGCGGCGGCAGCTTGGCAAAGAGCGCGGCCAGATGACGGGCGATCGGCTCGGCCATCTTGTTGGCCGGCCGCATGGCGATGAGCAGGCGGGATTGTCGCTCATGCACGGTGAGGATGGCCTGGCCGTATTTGGAGAACAGCATCAGGTCGGCTTCCCAGTGGCCGGGCGTCTTGCGGTCGGCGGCGTCGGGAGGGCGTTCGGACAAGGGAACACGGGCTTCGATGAAGCTTGCCGAGGAGCCGCCTTTGCGGCCGCGGCAGCCGCGCTTGCTCTTGGCCCGCGGCAGATAGCGACGCCAGCGATAGTCCTTGTGGCGCGCCATCTGGGTGTAGATGAAACGGTAGATGCTCTCGTCGCTGATGACGCGGCGGCCGGCCTCAAAGGCGAGCCGGCCCGCAACCTGCTCCGGCGACCAACCTTGCGCCAGCCGCTCCAGCACGGCTTGGCGCAGCGCGGGCTCGCGCTCCAGCCGCGACCCCTTCCAGCGCCGCGCCTTGGTCTGCTCCTGGGCATAGGTCGGCTTGTAGCCGACCTGGCGGCCGCTGTTACGCTTCAGCTCCCGAGAGATCGTCGATGGCGGGCGATCCAGAGCTGCCGCGATTTGCCGGACCGAGCAGCCATTGGCTTGAAGGCGGGCAATCTCGCATCGGTCTTCCAACGAAAGCTGTTCGTACCGCCGCCCCATGGCAACACCCCCTGACCAAGGTGTTGCACTTCGTTTGTGAACTCAGGGGACGAACGCCGGATTTCCGCTTGCGCGGGAATGAGCGGTGTGTGGGGCAGCGCTTGCGACGCGATTAATCCGCGGCCTTTTTGCGCGCGGGCTTGGCGTTCGCGGCCGCGGCCTTCTTCTTCGGCGCGGCGGCTTTGGCCGGGACCTTGGCGGGCGCCGCCGTGCGGCCGACCGGACGCCGCGCATTCGGGGCCGGAGCCTCGGTCTTCGCCTCGGCTTTCGGTTTGGCGGCCTTGGGCGCCTTGGGCGGTGCTTTGCCCTTGGCTTTCTTCTTGCCGCCGCCGGCGGCCGCGCGCGCGTCGATGAGCGTCACGGCCTGCTCCAGCGTCACCGTCTCCGGCGTGATGTCGCCCGTCAGCGTCGCATTGACGCCGTTGTGGCTGACATAAGGACCATAGCGGCCCTTCTTGACCACGACCGGCCCGCCTTTGTCGGGGTGCTGACCCAGCTCTTTGCCCGGATCGGCGCCGAATCTACGGCCCTTGCCGGGCTTGAGCTTCTTCTCGGCGATGAGGGTGACGGCGCGGTTCAGCCCGATGGTCATCACCTCGTCGCCTTCCTCGAGGTTGGCGTAGGTCTTGTCGTGCTTCACATAAGGGCCGAAGCGGCCGACGCCGGCGACGATCATTTCGCCGTCTTCCGGATGCGGACCGACGTCGCGCGGCAGCGCGAGGAGGCCAAGCGCCTTTTCCAGATCGACATCGTCG
>CAYMSE010000057.1:0-3165 GCA_964392935.1 uncultured Oleiharenicola sp. | reverse complement strand
TCTTCAACGCCAGGCACGTCGCTGATGACATGCTCCAGTTCCGCCGCCGATATATTCAAGCCGCCTGAAATGATGATGTCTTTTATCCGGTCGAGAAAAGTAAGATTGCCGAACTCGTCCATCACGCCTAGGTCGCCTGTGTGCAACCATCCGTCCTTGAGCACGTCCTCAGTGGCGGCCGTATTGCCCCAATATCCGCTCATCACGGTCGGTCCGCGAACAAGGATTTCTCCCTCAACGCCAGGCCCACAAAGCTGACCGTCCTTCATGATGGCGAAGCTGGTGAAAATGCCTCCGCGACCGCACTTCTGCGGCTCCGGGACCGCTGTATCTCGCGCCGCCCATGCGCCGCCGGCCTCGGTCTGCCCATAGAGCTGCCTCAAGATAACGCCTTTTGCTCGCCAGGCCTCCAAAAGCGAAAGCGAAACACGAGCGCCGCCGACCTGGGCCCAGTGCAGTGATGACAGATCCGCACTGTCGAAGCGATCGGTTTGGCCAATTCTTTCGAAGAAGATCGGCGGGCCGGGAAAAATATTTATCTGCTGGCGCTCGAGCAAAGCGATGACGCGCTCGGGATCAAAGGAGCTTTCCATGTATATCGTGCAACCCATCACGATGTATTTCATGAACATCAGAATGCCCGACGATGCGCAGAAGGGCCCGAGCACGAGCCCACGCCCCTGAGCGCATTTGGGTTCCTGGAGAGCAAATTCACAAGCGAAGGATACGATGCCTTTGTGTTTGTACGTGACAGCCTTCGGCAAAGCCGTCGAACCGCTCGTGAAAATGATCGCGACCGGAGCGTCTTCCGACGGCTCATCCCCGTCGAAACGCCTCGCCTCGCGCCGCCACTTTGCAACGATATCGAGCGGCATCACGGCCAGGCTAGGGCCTTGCTCAAGACGCTTCGCGATGACTTCGCGCTCCGCGTCCGCGAATAACAACGCCGGGTCCAACATCCGGACCATCGTCTGAAGCTCCGACAGCGTGAGCCTCGTGCTAAGCGGCGCTGCCATCGCGCCCATGCGCGCCGCTCCAAGCGCCATGGCGCAGGCGTTTATCGAGTTCGCGGAAAGAATGGCTATTCTGTCGCCCGGTTTTGCGCCGAGTTCAGTCAGTCCAGTCGCGATCGCGTCGGCGGCGTGCGACAGCTCAGAATAGGACAATCCGACGTCACCGACACTGATGGCCACCTTTTCCGGAAACTCCCGCGCCCACCAATTCAGCGCCCGACTTATCGTCATGCCCATGATGCGCCACCGCATATACGATAAGGATCGATCATCTCACCGCGGGTCCTACCTCGCAGCGGCTTTCGCAACGCTGATGCCGTTCTCGATGGAGGTCGCTTCGTCATTTCTTTGAGCAATAGATTGTCTTGCATTGCGTATATTCAAGCAACCCGTCGATCCCGTTTTCAACACCTACGGCGCTTTGCTTGTGGCCTCCGAAAGGAGCGTCAGGGCAAGTGTACAAATTCTCATTCAGCCAAACTGTCCCCGCATCGATACGGTCAGCAACGGCGCAAGCTCGATCGATGTCTGACGACCAAATCGTCGCCGCCAATCCGAACTGCGTCCTGTTCGCGCGCTCCACGACTTCATCTTCATCGACGAACTTCAGCAGTGGAACGACGGGGCCAAAAGCTTCCTGTTCGACTAGCGGGCTGTCGTCAGGCGCTTCGTCCGCGATCACAAGCGGTACGAAATAGCCGCGTGCGGGGAGCGATCCCGCTTCGATGAGATTCAGACCGCTGCTCTTCGCGTCCGCGATGAGCGCGTTCACTCGACGATATTGAGGGGCGTTCTGTATCGGGCCCAGATTGGTGTTTGGATCGAGGCCATTCCCAATGCGAATCCGCTTCGCCAGAGTCGCAAACGCGTCGCGAAACTGGTTGTAGATGCTCTCGTGAATGTAAATTCGCTTTGTCGCCACGCACATTTGACCAGAATTGTAGAAGCAGCCCCAGAACAATTGACGAGCTGTCTTATCGACATCCACGTCGGGAAAAACGATGGCGGGATCGTTGCCGCCGAGCTCCAACGTAACTTTCTTGAGCGTGTCAGCAGCGCTGCGCATCACTTTCTTGCCGGTGGCGATCGATCCGGTGAACGCTATCTTCGAAAAGCCAGGATGCGCCGTCATCAAAGGTCCGAGATCGTCTCCGCCAGAAATTACATTGAGCACGCCGGGCGGAAACACCGGCGCCAAGAGTTCGCCAAGCCTCAGTGTGGTCAGCGGAGTAAATGGCGACGGCTTCAGGACGACCGTATTTCCCGCGACGAGCGCCGGCCCGATCTTCCAGCATGCTAGATTGATCGGAAAATTCCAGGGCGCTATGGCCGCAACCACGCCGAGCGGCACTCTGTGCGTCTCCACGCGACGCTCGCTCGAGTCCTCGCAAACCAAAACGGGCAGATCTATCTTTGTCGGATTGCGCATGAAGTTCGCGGCGCGGGTTATTTCCGTTTGCGCCGCGCGGATCGGCCTGCCTTGCTCAAGCGTCAGCAGCTCGCCCAACCAGTCGGCGTTCTCTTCAAGCAAACACGACGCCTGCTCCACGAGCTGACGGCGCTTCTCAAGCGATGTTTTTCTCCATGTGGCAAATGCGCATTCGGCGGCGACAACAGCTGCATCCAAATCTTCGGCAGAAGCGACCGGTGCTTGAGCGATCACCTCCTCAGTCGCCGGATTGATGACATCCATTTCGCCGTTGCCAGCCACAGCCGCGCCGCCGACCGTCATAACGAAACGACTCAAATCCGGCATGCGCCACTCCAATCCACACGACATCTAACTCGGCGCTGATCGCACATCTCGAAAGCGGGCGTTTATGGAAGCTCGTTCGCGAAAATAGCGGAACTATTGGTCCGTGCTCCCGGTCCTCCTGTGACGAGACAAGTTCGAGCGTTCGGAACTGGATTCGCCGATTCACCGCGAAGCTGACGCACGCCTTCGATCGCGGTTGTGATTCCGTGAAGAAATCCGTAGGCGAGGCTTCCACCATCCGTATTGGTGGGCATTCGTCCGGAAGGGGCGCTCAAGTTCTCGAATGTCACGTCTTCGGCGACACTCTCCCACGAGGTCATACCATGACCGACCAAAGCTGAGATCGCTTGATATGTAAAATTATCGTAGAGTTCGACAACGTCCACGTCGTCTGGG
>CAYMSE010000056.1:0-4377 GCA_964392935.1 uncultured Oleiharenicola sp. | reverse complement strand
CTTCTTCATCTGCTTGACGTATTCCGCGGCCGCGGCCGGCTCCATCCCGCCCTGCTGCGCGACGACGTCGTGCAGCGCGATGTCGACATCCTTCGCCATGCGTTTTGCGTCGCCGCACACGTAGAAATGTGCGCCGCCCTTGATCCAGCGCCAGAGTTCCGCGGCCTGTTCGCGCATCCGGTCCTGCACGTAGACCTTGAGAATCTGGTCGCGCGAGAACGCGAGGTCGACGCGCGCGACCTTCCCGTCGGCCTGCCACCGCGTCCACTCGTCCTCGTACAGGTAGTCGGTCGCGCGATGCTGGTCGCCGAAGAAGAGCCAGTTGCGCCCGGTCGCCCCGGTGGCGATGCGCTCCTGCACGAAAGCGCGGAACGGCGCCACCCCGGTGCCAGGCCCGACCATGATGATGTCGCGGCTTGGGTCCTCCGGCACGCCGAAGTGCGAGTCCGACACAAACACCGGCACGACGGCGGCCTGCAGGGGCGCGCGGTCCGCCAGGAACGTGCTCGCGACCCCGACCCGCGAGCGGTGGTTCGACTCGTAGCGGACGACGGCGACGGTGAGATGCACCTCGGTGGGGTGAACCTTCGAGGACGAGGCGATCGAATAGAGGCGCGGCATGAGCTTGCGCATGTGGTCCACGAGTTCCTGCGGCGTGAGCTTCGCGCTCGGAAACTCATTGAGCAGGTCGATGAACTCGCGATCCTCGAGGTAGCCCGCCAGTTGGTCCTTGTTCTCGGGCGCGAGCAGCACGCCGAGCTTGGCCCGGTCCGCCGCCTCCGCCGCCTTGGCCGCGAGGGTCTCGACGATCTTGCGCGTCGGCTTGGCCAGCGCCAGGCGCGAAGTCAGCGCCTCACGCAGCGAAACGGGTGCCGGCAGCCGCAGCATGGCCGGCGACACCGCCTCGTGGCCGCTCACCCCGAGGCGCAGGATGATCTCGTCGACCTCGCTGGTGCGGTTGGACGGGAACACGCCGAGCGAGTCGCCGACCTTGTAGCGCAAACCGCTGCCCGCGATGTCGACCACGAGGTGGCGCGTCTCCTTGTGCGAACCCGGCTTGTTCAGCAGGCGGTTCTCCGTCAGGCGCGCCGGGAACGGACGGTCTTTGTGGTAAACGCTGGTCGGGGCAGGTTCGCTCATGGATGCCCGACCTAAGTGGGCCGGGGTCGGGGCATGGCAAGCACCGTTTGTGCCATAGCCCGTTCCTGAATCTCGTTGCGCCGCCGGTGGCCGCATGGCATCCACGCGCCGAATGGAACCCCTTCGCATCCAGAAGCTGATCGCCGACGCCGGCCTATGTTCGCGCCGCGCCGCCGAGGCCTTGATCGCCGCGGGCGAGGTGTACGTGAACGGCCGGCCGGCCACCCTCGGCCAGAAGGTCGATCCCGCCGCGGACAAGGTCACGGTGCGCGGCAAGCCCGTGCGCGGCCACGCCCAGCCCAAGATCACGCTGGTCATGCACAAGCCGCGTGGGGTCGTGTGCAGCAACGCGGATCCCCACGCCGACCACACGATCTTCGAACTGCTGCCGCGCGAATGGGCCCGGCTCCGCCTTTTCTGCGCGGGCCGCCTCGACAAGGACAGCGAGGGCCTCGTGATCCTCACCTCCGACGGCGACCTGGCCCACCGTCTCATGCATCCGTCGAACCTGGTCGTGAAGCGCTACTACGTGTCACTCGAGGAGCCCTTCCCCGCCAGCCGGCTCCGCCAGCTCCTGCGCGGCGTGACCCTCGAGGGGGAGCACCTGAAAGTGGAACGCGCGAACCTCGTGAACCCGCGTCCTGACCGTTCCTCGCCCGAGCTCGACGTGCACATGCACCATGGCAAGAAGCGCGAGATCCGCCAGCTGTTCACCACGCTGGGCTTCGCGGTGCGCCGCCTGCGGCGCTACCAGATCGGCGCGCTCCGCCTCAAAGGAATTCCTTTGCGCGGCGTGAAACAACTTTCTACGAAAGAAATCCAATCCCTGTTCGCCGTGCCGCACGTGCCCCCGCCCGCCGGCCTGGCGCCCGCTTCCGATGAAAATTAAGCTCACCCTTCTCGCCGCGCTCGCAGCCGGCGTCTGTGCGCGGCTCGTCGCCGCCGACATCCTGCCGGGCGACACCGCGGTCTTCCTGCAGCCGGATCCGAAGTCCCACGTGCTCACGCGGCTCAAGGCCGGGAACACGATCGTGTACACGGGCGACGCCCCCGCCGGCTGGCGCCGCGTGGAGCTCAGCGGCAGCTTCGAGGCTTACGTCCACAACCGCGACATCACCAAGGGGCTCGAGGTCCGCGAGGGCGCCAACATCCTGACCGCGCCGAAGAAGGACGCCGCCGTGCTCACCATCGCCCAACCGGGCGACAAGACCGAGGTCATCGGCCTTGCCAACGGCGATTGGTGCCAGATCCGCCTCGAGAAGAAACTCCAGGGCTTCATCGCGGTCGGCGCGACGGCCAATGTCCCGGCCGAGTCGAAACCGCTCCCGCCCATCGCCGCCCCGGCCGTCCCCGCCGCACCCGTGACCGCCCCCGGCCGGGCCGTGCCGGTCACCGGCAATACCGCCGACATGCCCCGCCTCTTCGCCGGCCGCCTCGTGCTCGCGAAGCGCCCCATCATCAATCCCAATCCGCCCTACGACTACCAGCTGATGGACCAGTCCGGCCGCCGGTTCGCCTACGTCGATACGAAACGACTCCTGCTCACCGACCGGATCGAATCGTACATCGACCGCCAGATCACCATCACCGGCACCGTCCGCAACACGGTCGACGGCAAGGACCTCGTCATCGCCGCCGAGTCCATGCAGGCCAAGTAAGCGCCCGCCCCCGGCCGGCCATCGCGGGCCGGCCTTTTTGTTTCCCCTATGCAACTCATCGACGGCAACCAGATCGCCGCTGAAATCGTCACCGAACTCAAAGCCCAGGTCGCGGCGCTCACCGGCCGCAAGCCCTGCATCGCCCTCGTCCGCGTCGGCGACGACCCCGCGTCCGTCTCCTATGTGAAGAAGAAGGAGAAGACGTCCGCGGAAATCGGCATCGAGAGCCGGCTCATCCTGCCGCCGGTGACCATCACGCAGGATGAGCTCTTCGCCCTCGTCGACCAGCTCAACAACGATCCGACCGTCGACGGCATCCTGGTCCAGTCGCCGCTGCCGAAACACCTCCACGAGGTGGCCGTGTTCCGCCGCATCGCCGCGCACAAGGACGTCGACGGCTTCCACACGCTCAATCTCGGCAAGCTCGCCCAGGAGGACCCGACCGGCTTCGTCGCCTGCACGCCCGCCGGCATCATGGAGCTCCTCCGCCGCTCCGGCGTGAAGCTGGCCGGCAAGCACGTCGTCGTGCTCGGCCGCAGCCTCATCGTGGGCAAGCCCGCCGCCCTGCTCGCGCTGCAGCGCACCGAGTGGGCCAACGCCACAGTCACCGTGTGCCATTCCCAAACCGCGAATCTCCCGGCGCTCACGCGCCAGGCGGACGTGCTCATCGCCGCCATCGGCAAGGCGGAATTCGTCACCGCCGACATGGTGAAGCCCGGCGCGGTGGTGATCGACGTCGGCGTCAACCGCGTGCCCGACGCGACGAAGAAATCCGGTTTCCGGCTCGCGGGCGACGTGCACTTCCCGACGGTTGCGCCGCTGTGCTCGAAAATCACCCCGGTGCCGGGTGGCGTGGGTCCGATGACCGTCGCCATGCTCATGGCCAACACCGTCAAGGCGCATCGCCAAAACCACGGCTGAGCGTCGCCGGGCGGACGATTGCGCCGCAGAACGCACTCTTGCCACCCTCTGGCAAACCGCTTTCCCTTTCCCACCCCCTTCCATGGCTACTCCCAAAATCCTCGTGGTGGATGACCAGCCGATCAATGTGCAGCTGTTGAAGCGCAAGCTGGAGCGCGAAGGCATGGCGGTGGCGACCGCCTACTCGGGCCAGGAGGCGCTCACACTCGTGGCGGCGGACAAGCCCGACCTGATCCTGCTCGACGTCATGATGCCCGAGATGGACGGCATCGAGGTCTGCCAGCGGCTGCAGGCCGACATGGAGACGAAATCCATCCCGATCATCTTCATCACCGCCCGCAGTTCCAAGGAGGGCAAGATCGAGGGGCTCGGCGTCGGGGCCGTGGATTACATCACCAAGCCCATCGACCTCGACGAGACGCTCGCGCGGGTGCAGACGCAGCTCCGCTTCGTGCAGATCAACCGCGAGCTGCTCGACCTCCAGCGCCGCCTCGGCGACTCCCGGCGCGCGGCCACGATCGGCGCCGTCACCCAGGGCATCGCCCACAACCTGAACAATCTCCTCGGCGTCGTCATCGGCTACGTCGACCTCATCAAGGCCTACCACGAGAAGCCCGAACTGGTGAAGAAGAACGCCCAGCACCTCGAGGATGCGGTG
>CAYMSE010000055.1:0-6401 GCA_964392935.1 uncultured Oleiharenicola sp. | reverse complement strand
GCGTTTTGGGCAAGGATTGGCAATGATCCGGGGTTGCGCCGCGACCGGTGCGGAGCAAGTTTCACGGGGTCATGTCCAATCCGTCGAAGCTGAATCTCACCCATCGTCCGCGGCGCCTGCGGCGGACGCCGAGCCGCCGGGCGTTGGTCGCGGAGAATGCCGTCCGGGTGGAAGACCTCATCGCCCCGATGTTCGTCGTCGACGGCGAGGGCCCGCCCGAGCCGATCTCGTCGATGCCGGGCGTGTTCCGCTTCTCGATTCCGGATCTCGTGAAAGAATGCCAGGAGCTGGCGAAGCTCGGCATCCCGGCCGTGGCGCTGTTCCCGAAGCTCGACGCCAAGCTGAAGGACGAGGAGGGCACGCAGGCCCTGAATCCCGACACGCTCGTCTTGCGGGCCGTGCGGGCCGTGAAGGCGGCGGTGCCGGAGCTGTCGGTCATCACCGACGTCGCCCTCGATCCCTACACCAGCCACGGCCACGATGGCGTGCTCAACGCCGCGAAGGACGACGTGGAGAACGACCGCACCGTCGAGATCCTCGGTCGCATGGCCGTGCTGCAGGCCGAGGCCGGCGTCGATTTCGTGGCCCCGTCGGACATGATGGACGGCCGCATCGGCCAGGTGCGCAAGACGCTTGACGCGGCGGGATTCACCGGCGTCGGCATCCTCGCGTATTCGGTCAAATACAATTCCGCCTACTACGGCCCGTTCCGCGAGGCTGTCGGCAGCGCGCAGGCGGCCGGCACGCGGCTGCTCAGCAAGGCGACCTACCAGATGAACCCGGCGAACCGGCGCGAGGCCATTCGCGAGATGCAGCTCGATGTCGTCGAGGGCGCGGACATCGTCATGGTCAAGCCCGCCGGGGCGTACCTCGACGTCATCCGCGAGGTGCGGAATGCCACGCGCACGCCGGTCGCGGCCTACCAGGTCTCCGGCGAATACTCCCAGATCCACGCCGCGGCGCAGCTGGGCTGGCTCGACCTGGTGCGGACGCGCGACGAGTCGCTGCTCGCGATCAAGCGCGCGGGTGCGGACATGATCCTGACGTATTTCGCCAAAGAGGTGGCCAAGACGCTGCAGTAGGCTCTAGTTTCCGCCGGTACCCCATGAACCGTCGGAAATTCGTCTCCTCCACGCTGGCGGCCGGCGCCGGCCTCGCCCTCGCGCCCCAGTTGCTCGTTCGCGCCGCCGAAACGGCGCCCACCGGCCGCAAACTGAAGGTCGCCCTCATCGGCATCGGCAATCGCGGCAACGACCTGCTGAAGTCGTTCCGTGATTCCGGCCTCGTCGAATTCGTCGCGTTCTGCGACGTGGACTACCGCGGCGCGCACACGGCCGAATCGCGCGAGCTGTTCCCGCAGGTGCCGGCGTTCCAGGATTTCCGGGTGTTGTTCGACCGGATGGGAGACCAGTTCGAGGCGGTCATCATCGCCACTCCCGACCACTCCCACTTTGCCATCGCGATGCACGCGCTGGGACACGGCAAGCACGTCTACCTGGAGAAACCGCTCGCGCACACGTTCCAGGAGGTCGAGCTGCTCATGGCGAAGGCCGCGCAGGCGCGCGTCGTCACGCAGATGGGCAACCAGGGACATTCGGGCAACAACTTCCACCAGTTCAAGGCATGGACGGAAGCGGGCGTGATCAAGGATGTCACGCGCATCGACATGTTCATGAACTCGCCGCGGCGCTGGCACGGCTGGGAGGTGAGTGGCTTCCCGAGCGGCGAGCCGGTTCCGGCCACGATCGACTGGGACCTGTGGCACGTGAACACGCCGGTGCACCCCTTCAGCAGCAAGCTCCACCCGCAGACCTGGCGCGGCTGGTTCGCCTACGGCGACGGCGCCTTCGGCGACTGGGGGCCGCACATCCTCGACACGGCGCACCGCTTCCTGAATCTCGGCCTGCCGCACGTGATCGAGGCCGTGCACCGCGACGGACCGAACGAGTTCATCTTCCCGCAGGCGTCGACGATCCGCTTCGACTTCGCCGCCCGCGAAGCCATGCCGCCGGTGGCGGTGTTCTTGTACGACGGGGTCAACAACCGCCCGCCGCTGCCGCCCGAACTCGGGGCGAACCCGTCGTTCAAGCAACAGAACGGGAAATTCATCTACAGCAAGGAACTGACCTTCCTCGGCGGCACGCATGGCGAGACGCTGCGCGTCATCCCCGAGGCGCGGATGAAGGAACTCGCGCCGACACTGCCGAAGATCCGCGGCGGGTTCTCCGATCATTTCCAGAACTTCGTGTATGCGTGCCTCGGCCGCGAGGAGGCGAAGTCGCCCTTCCACATCTCGGGTCCGCTCACGCAGGTGTTCTTGCTTGGCGTGATCGCGCAGCGGCTGGGCGGACGCCTGGCGTTTGACCCGGTCGCCAAGCGGTTCACCAACAGCGAGCGGGCCAACGCACTCCTGCGGGGCGAGGCGCCGCGTCCGGGCTGGGAGAGTTACTATCGCGTCTGAGCGACCTCAGGCGCCCGCGGCGGCGGGATTCCGCCAAAGCGCCCGGGTCAGCACGAGGTGCCCGAAAAGCGCCCCGCCGACGCACACGGGTCCGATCAGCGCGTACGGCAGGTGGAAGGCCAGCTGGAGCGGCGGATCGACCGGCCAACCGAAGGGCACGGGGGACGAGAGCAGCGCGACCCGCACGACATTCAGCAGCGAGGCCAACCCGATGATGTTCGCAATGCGAACAAGAACCGGAAGGCGCCGAGCGAGGAGGGCCGCAGCCAACGCGAGGAGGCCGCTGACAATGTCGTAGTTCCGGCCGGTCCAGGTCATCGTCGCCGGAATCGTGCCTTGGGCGGCCCACGAGTGGAGCACCAGCTCGAGGGGCAGGCGGAAGGCTTGGAAGCCGACGAGTGCGGCGAGCGGAACCGCCCGGGCGATGCGTCCGCCGACCGGAGAGAGGCCGAGCGCGGTCCAGACGACGAGGATCGAGCCGAAGAACGCCGGCAGGCCGTGCAGGGGCCAGGCGGCGAGGCGGCCGCGGGCGACCAGGAGCGCGAGCCCGCCGAGCCAGAGCGCCAGCGCGCCGGCGGCGGCCGCGGTGATGCGCGGGGATCGATAGGCGCGGTGCACGGCGGCGAGCAGCGCGCCGAGCACGGCGACGACGACGGCCCCGAACGCGGCGACCGAGGCGGGACTGGCAGGGGTGAAGACCACGGTCTATTTCCGGTGCGTGCTGTGACGCCGGCTGTAGCCGAAGTAGACCGCGAAACCGAGAGCCATCCAGACAGCGAGCCGCAGCCAGGTGTCGCCCGGCAGCATGTACATCTGGATCAGGCAGGTGGCCACGCCGAGGACGGAAACGAGCGGCAGCAGCGGCGTGCGGAACGGCCGTGGCAGTTCCGGGCGCTTCACGCGCAGCACCCACACGCCGGCGCAGACGAGGGCGAAGGCCATCAGCGTGCCGATGGAGATCAGTTCGCCGAGCAGATCGAGCGGCAGCAGGCCGGCGACGATGGCGCAGACGAGTCCCGTGACAATCGTCGTGACATGCGGGGTGCGGAAGCGCGGGTGGACCTTGCTGAACGACGGCGGCAGGAGCCCGTCCTTGGCCATCGAGAAGAAGATGCGCGGCTGGCCGAGGAGCGACACCAGGCAAACGGAGGTGAGTCCCGCGAGGGTCGCGATCTCGATGCACACCCGGAGCACGGGCGGGGCGCCGACCTGCTGGAGCGCGAAGACGAAAGGTGCGTCGACGTTCAGCTTGCTGTAGTGGACCATGCCGGTGAGCACGGCGGACACGCCGATGAAGAGGACCGAACAGACGCCCAGTGTACCAAGTAGACCGATGGGCATGTCGCGTTGCGGATTCCGCGATTCCTGCGCCGCGGCCGAGACATTGTCGAAGCCGACGTAGGCGAAGAAGATTACCGCCGAGCCCTTGAGCACGCCGGACCAGCCGAATTCGCCGAAGGTGCCGGTGTTGGGCGGAATGAACGGCGTCCAGTTGGCGGCGACCACATCCCGGTGGCCGAGCATCCACCACAGGCCGTACGCGATCAGCACGACGAGCACGCCGACCTTGATGAAGACCATGAAATTGTTGAAGGACGCGGACTCCTTGATGCCAATCACGAGTACGACGGTTAGCACCAGCGAGATTATCACGGCCGGAACATTTACCAGCGTACCAGTCGCAACAAGTGGGTGGTATACGAAGTTCGCTGGAAACGAAACGAACCCCAAATTGATGTGGAATGGAATAGTGATGAGATGTTCGCGATCGATCGCGAAGGGCGCTGATGATAGATACCCGGGTAGTGTGATTCCAACCTCGCTCAATAGCCCTTGCACCGCGCCGGACCAGCTCACGGCCACCGCGGCACCCGAGAAGAGGTACTCGAGGATGAGATCCCAGCCGATGATCCACGCGAGAAACTCGCCCATCGTCGCGTAGGTGTAGGTGTAGGCGCTGCCGGCGACGGGAATCATCGTCGCGAACTCCGCGTAGCAGAGCCCGGCGAACAGGCACGAGATGCCGCAGAGAACGTAGGACAGGACGATTGCCGGGCCCGCGTAGTTCGCGGCGGAAGTGCCGGCCAGGACGAAGATGCCGGCGCCGACGACCGAGCCGATGCCGAGGCTGATGAGGTTGAGCGCGCCGAGTTCGCGCTTCAACGCATGCACGCCCCCCGTCGATTCCTCGATGAGCGTGCCAACGGGCTTCGTGCGGAAGAGACTCATGTCACCGGGCCGGGTTGTTCAGCTTGCTGTGCCGGCGGCTGTAGCCGAAGTAGATCCCGAGCCCGAGGAGCATCCACACGAAGAGCCGGACCCAGGTGTCCCAGGGCAGCGAATACATCTGCCAGAAGCAGATGCCGGCGCCCAAGAGCGGGACGAGCGGCACCCACGGCGTGCGAAAATGGCGGGGCAGGTTGGGCTGGGTCCAGCGCAGGACGATCACGCTGAAGCAGACGACCACGAACGCGAAGAGCGTCCCGATGTTCACCAGGTCGCCGAGCAGCTTGAGCGGGGCCAGGCCGGCGAACACCGCCGAGACCAGACAGGTGAGGATGGTGGTGACGTAGGGCGTCCGGAAGCGGGGATGAACCCGGGCGAAGGTCGGGGGCAGGAGGCCGTCGTTCGCCATGCTCATGAAGATGCGGGGTTGCGCCATGAGCATGACGAGCATGACCGAACTCAGGCCCGCGATGGCGGCGATCTCGACGATGAAGCGGAAGTACAGCGGGGCGCCGGCGTGCTGCAGGGCGAAGACGACGGGGGCGCCGACCCGGAGTTCCGTGTATTTCATCATGCCGGTGATCACCAGGGAGACGGCGATGAAGATGGCGGTGCAGATGAGCAGGGAGCCGATGATGCCCTTCGGCATGTCCTTCTGGGGGTTCCGCGCCTCCTGGGCCGCGGTGGAGACGGCGTCGAAGCCGATGTAGGCAAAGAAAATCACGGAGGCGCCGCGGAGGATTCCGCTCCACCCGTATTGGCCGGGCCCGGTGTTTTCTGGAATGAAGGGAGTCCAGTTGGCGATGGCCTGCGCCCGGTGATTGAAGATGTACCACGCGCCGAAACCGATCACCGCGAGCAGGACCGCCACCTTGATGAACACCATGCCGTTGTTGAAATTGGCCGACTCCTTGATGCCGATCCCCAGCAGCACGCCTTGGATCAGGACGATCAGGACGGCCGGCCGGTCGAACAGCGCGCCGGTGGACACCCAGTGGCCGTTGACAAAATCGACCGGGGCGCGGCTCAGGGCCGCGGGGATGTCGAACCCGAGGTCATGCAGGAAGCTTTGCATGTGCGATGACCAGCCCACGGCAACGCCGGAGGAGGCGAAGAGGTATTCCAGGATCAGGTCCCAGCCGATGATCCAGGCGAAGAGCTCGCCGAGCGTGGCGTAGGAGTAGGTGTACGCGCTGCCCGCGATCGGGATCATGGCGGCGAACTCGGCGTAACAGAGGCCCGCGAAGAGGCAGCCGAGACCCGAAATGATGAACGAAAAGACGATCGCCGGGCCCGCGTGTTCCGCCGCCGCCTGGCCGCTGAAGACGAAGATGCCGGCGCCGATCACCGCGCCGACGCCGAGACTCACGAGATTCAGGGCCGTGAGGGAGCGGCGGAGCCCATGCTCGCTGCTCGCTTCGGTTTGCAGCAAGGCGACCGGTTTTTTGATGAACAAGCTCATGCAGGGTGGGGTGGCCGGGGTCGGAAATGAGCCCGGAAGGGAGGTCCGCTAGAAGGCGGAGCGCGGGACTTGGATGGAATCGCCCGGGAAGAGCAGGGGATCCTGCTCGGGCCGGCGCTGGGCCAGCTTCACGTCGAAGTCGTAGGTCTTGCGGTCGCGCGTGAGTATCACGCGCGACTCCTTGGCGTAGAGCGTGAAGCCGCCGGCGGATTGGACGGCCTTGGCCAGCGTGAGGTCGGGGGACCAGACGAT
>CAYMSE010000054.1:0-3031 GCA_964392935.1 uncultured Oleiharenicola sp. | reverse complement strand
GGGACGAGGCGGTGGCGGCGGTAACCGAAGGAATGAAGGACGGCATCCCGGCCGACGGCTTCATCCGCGCCATCGGCCTTTGCGGCGAGGCGATGGCGAAGCATTTTCCCGTCACCGGCCCCAAGACCAACCGCATGCCGGACGACATCCTCGAACGCTGACGGTCCGCTCAGGCCGGACGCAGGATGGCGTAGAGATAGTCGTTGAAGGGAATGCGCCCATAGAGGCGGAAGCGGGCCGTGAAGCCGCAATCCTCCGCCATCTTCCGGAACGTCGCGTGGGTGAAATACTGGGTATGGTCGGGATGCCAGAAGCCGGTCCAGTTGCGCCCCATCAGCGAGCGGTTCCAGCAGCCATAGTCCGGCACCTTCACCAGCACGACGCCGTCCTTTTTCAGCACCCGCCGCACGCCTTCGAGGGCCGCGCGGGGGTGCGATTCATGCTCCATGTAGCCCCACAGGCTGACGCCGGTGAAGAAATCCGCCGGCAGCCGCGCCAGGCCCTCGCAGCCGGAAGACTGGATCACCTGTCCGCCCCGCGGTTCGAAGATGGCGGCCGCGGCGGCGGCGGCGCGGCGGCCGATCTCAATACCATAGGGCGTGAAGCCGGGCGCCAGCTTGGCGAAATGCTTGCCGGTGCCACAGCCCACGTCCAGAACCGGCCCGGGCTCCGCCCAGGCCTTCAGGCCGCCGGCCGGGGTCGGATCGCCCAGCAGGCCGAGCCGCCAGTAGGTCAACCTGTCCAGCCGTGCCAGGAAAGGCTGGTCCTGCAGCCGCGTTTCCCAGTAGCGGGCATGCTGGTCAATGAAGGCGATGTCGTCCACCAGGCTTTCCTGCGCCGGCACCCATTCCAGATAGACCATCGCGCAGCCGGGACAGCGCTTCATAGGCCAGTCCGGATGAGAATATGAGAGCGATTCGCGCGGCGCGGCCCGGCCGCAGCCTGGGCAGTCGCGATGCTCGCGCTGGAGTGACGAAACCGCCAGATTCATGCCGTCTGTTCCGCCCGATCACGGCTGCGGTTGCCGGCCAAGTATAGCCGAGGGGGGGGCCGAAAGAATGCGACCATTGGTGCAATTTCGGCAGTCTCTCTCTAGACTTACCGCATGAACCGGGCCGAACGTCGCCGCCAGCTCAAGCAAGATGAAAAAACCGTAATCAACGGCCTGGATGTTATCAGCCGCAACGGCGCCGAAGTGGTTGCGCTGATGCGCGTGCTCCATGAGCGGGTCCTGGAAGCGCAAAAGGCGCAGAATGTCCGGCCCCTGATGGATTTTCTGCTGGCCAATATCGATCGCGCCGGGCTGCGGGTCGCGCATGTGAAGGTGGCCTGCGCCAAGGGCTGCGCCCATTGCTGCAACTGCTGGGTTTCGGTGATCGCGCCCGAGGTGATCCATGTCGTGAAGTCGCTGGGGCCGCGGCAGGCGGCGGCGGAAGCGGCGGTGCTGCAGGTGCTGCAGCAGTCGCGAGGCAAGGATTTCGAGGAGCGGGGCCGGATGGTGACGCCCTGTCCATTACTGCAGGACAAGCTCTGCAGCGTCTATCCCAACCGCCCGCTGAACTGCCGAACCGGCAGTTCGTTCGATGTGAATGCCTGCGAGCGGAACTATGCGCTGCGGCAGGGCAACGAGGTGCCGGTGCCCACCGTCCACGCCCGGATGCGTCTGGGCTATTCCCTGGCCCTTGCCGGGGCCTTGCGCCATGCCGGCCTTGCCCATGCGCCGTGCGAATTCCATGGTGCGCTGGAGCGGGTGATGGTCAACCCGCAGGCCGAGGTGCAATGGCTGGCGGGCACCGATATCTTCGCCGGCCTGCCGCAGGATCCAGGCGGCGACGCCTTCCAGGTACCGGGCAACCGGGCGCTGTACGAGGCCGCATTCGGATAGGGCGCGTGCCGGTTGAGAGGATTGAACTCCCGACCTTCGGTTTACAAAACCGCTGCTCTACCGCTGAGCTAAACCGGCCACGCAGGGGCTCAATAGGCCACGGCCCCGGTTAAAGGCAAGCTGCCCTTCTCCTGCCTCTAGACGCTGTAGGTATAGGTGTAAGTCCAGCGTTCCTCGCCGCCGGACGGAACGTTCAGGGCAACATAGGGCTCCACCGCCATCACCGTCCTGATGGACCACAGCCGGTATTGCGCGGCGGGGCGGTCGGACTGGGCGCGGATGGAGGCGCCGGTCCTGGTGTCCGTCACGGTGAAATCATAAGGCTGCGGCGTCTGGCTCAGGATCGCATACCCGCTCTGGCGTTCTTCCAGGGGCTGCGGCCAGGTGATCGTGTTACCTTCCGCGCGCAGCCGGGTGGCGGGCGCCAGTGGCGCCGGCGCGAAGGGCAGGTTGACGCGCATATCGGCCTGGCCGGGATTCATCGTAACGAAATTGTGGTCATAGACGCTCGTGACGATGGGCCTGGCGCCGGTGTTGCGCAGCACATGGCTGATCGTCAGTTGCGGTCGCCCCGGCAGCAGGGTGACGGTCTTGCTGTATTCACAACCGAAGCCGCGCCCGGCTACCGCATGACTCATGCTGGCGCTGTTGTTGTCGGCGCTCATGCTGCGGGAATCCGAACCCGTCGCCCGCACATAATGCCGGAAATGGTCATAAGGATTGCCGTCGCGCACCAGCAGGCCGACGCCTGGCAAAAGAAAGACGTCGCCTGGCGCCGCATCGTCGAAGCCTACCGGGTCGAATTCTTCCGCCGGTCCCATGGTGGCGCTGGCGGGACTTGCCTGGACCTTTCCATCAACCCAGGCGAAATCGCGGACGTCGGAAATCGACTCGAACCAGGGGCCGTAGAATTCATGCCCCTTGAGTTTCAGGCTGCCGATGACCCCGGAATGGTCGAAACGGCTGCCGCGGTAAAAGGCGTCTTCGCCGGGTGGATACACCGTGGCGGTGAGGATGCCATTGTCCAGCACCCGGTGGGGCGCGGTTGCCAGACGCTGCGCGGCCGGCTGGGGAAGGGAAGGTTGCGCCCATGCCGGCAGCAGCCCTGTCGCCCCGGCGGCGCCTGCGCCGGCCAAGATGCTGCGG
>CAYMSE010000053.1:0-5786 GCA_964392935.1 uncultured Oleiharenicola sp. | reverse complement strand
GACCTGCGCGATGCCGCGCATGGCGCACACGTTCTGCTGGACGCGGGAGATCGCCATGTCGAGCTCGGGCGTGACGGTATAGCCGCCGTCCGCGCCGCTGTCGGAGGACAGGCTGGCCTTGACCGCGAGCTCGCCGAGGCCGGCTTCCGTGCCCTTGCGGAGATAGCCGGACCTTCCGGAGAAGGCGGCGCGATAGGCCTTGTCCTCCGGCGTGACGGAAGCGCGCGCCGCGCGCAGATCGCCGCCGGAGCCAGGCCCGTTCGCGGCAAGGACCGCGATCCTGGTGTTGATGTCGTCGAGCTCCTTGCCGAGCTTTTCGATATCCGCGTTGATGCGGCCCACCTGCTCGGTCTTGACCACATCCTTCGTCGACGCGGCGATCGCCTCGTCGTTCTGCTTCTTGAACTCGTCGAAGGCCCTGTTCTGTGCCTCGATCTTGTCCGTCGCCTGCTTGATCAGCGCACGGATTTCCGCATTCGGATCTTCGGCGCGCAGGGCCACGATGCCGCGCAGAGCGGACGATCCGCGGAGCGCGGCGGGAGAAACGTGTTTCATGGCATTTTCCTTTCGAAAAGTTTTGCGTTCATGCGCCGCAGATCCTCTGCGACATCCTCAAGGCCAGCGCCGGACATGGCCGTGGGCCGGGCAGCGCCAGACTTGCCCTCCCTGATTTCGTTGAGCATCCTTCGACGCTCGGTTTTCGGAATGCCCTGACGGGCAAGGATGCAATCGGTTCTGCGCAGCGCCATCACGGGCTGCGCGGTGGCGCGGGCCCTGGCGTCCTCCTTCACGACGTCGGACGGAAGCAGCGCGTCGGCGAAACCGTTGGCGACCGCTTCGTCGCCGGAGAACCAGGTTTCCGCATCCATCCAGGCCTCGATGTCGGCTTCCGGCTTGCCCGTGCGCGCCGCGTAGAGCGCATGCATGGCCTTGTCGAATTGCTCCATCAGATCGGCGACGTCCCGCATGTCGTGGCGGTCGCCGAGCGCGATGACCCAGCAGTTGTGGATCATCAGGAAGCCGGCCTTCGCCACCCGCGTCTTGTCGCCGGCCATGGCGATGACGCTGGCGGCCGATGCCGCCATGCCGATCACGTTGATGTTCACGCGCGCGGGATGTTCCCGCAGCAGATTGTAGATCGCCAGGCCTTCGAAATAATCGCCGCCGGGCGAATTGATGTTGACCGTCACGGGCCCTGAGCTCTTGTCGAGCGAATCCTTGACGGATTTCGCCGTCACCCCGGCGCCGGTCCAGAAATCCTCGCCGATGATCTCGAAGATATCGATCACCGTGCCGGCGCCGTCGGCCGCGGCGCGCAGCCCGGGAGACCAGCGCTCCAGCGCGGACGGCTCCGGCGTTTCGCATTCGATATGGTCCGGGCGGCTGAGCGCCTTCGGCGCAGGCAGATCTCGAAGGCTCACGGCATCGTTCCTCTCGCATTGTCGTTCACGGGCGCCGACGCGGATTGCGGCCCGCCGTATTCCGCCAGCACATCGGCCCATGGCTGCTCGCTGCGCGGCATGTCCTCCGCGGCGCGCGCCTCGTTCTGCGTCATCCACGGACGGCCGCCGCCCTGGCCGAGGGCGCGCGAAAGATAGGTCGCCCGTCCCGCCGCATCGGCGCGCAGGAACCCCTTGAGGTCGAAATGCACATAGAGCCTGGGATCGTCGCCGGGCTCGTTCAGCGCATCGCGCTTGACCGCCTCGGACCAGCAGGTGAGATGGTCCTGGATCGTGTAGGTCAAAAAGCCGAGATTCTGCTGCTCGATGCCGGAACCCCAGCTCGTGGATTTCGACGTATCGCCATAGAGATGCGGCGGCACGCCGTAGAACATCCCGACATCGTCGCGGGAGAAACCCATCAATTCGATGAGCTGCGCATCGACCGCGGAAAGCGACGTCTGCTGGAATTCGAGTCCTTCCTCGAGGAGGAGCCACTTCCCCGCATCCTCCGCGTCGACGCCGCGCTGCTCGTCGCGGTCCTTGCGCAGACGCTCGTAGGCCGCGTCGCTCAGAGGGTTCGGGGATTTGAGCACGCCGGGACGGAACTGACCGTTGCTGAACAGCTTCGACGCCGCCTTGCGGGTCTGCTGATTCATCCCGATCGCCTCGGCCATGTAGCGGATGACCGACAGGCCGGTCACGCCGTCCCACGAAAGGCCGCGAAGATGCAGAATGTCGTTCTGGTCGTAGTCCGCCGTCGCGCCGTCCCTGCGGGAATAGCGATAGGTCAGCGACCCGTCGGCATTCTCGATCACGTTCATGCGGACGGGATCGAGCGGCCAGAGCGCGGCGATCCTTCCCTGCGAACGGATCTTCAGGGCGTATCCGTTTCCGCGCTGCAGCTTATGAAGCTGCAGCATGGCCTTGAATTCTCCGGGCGTCTGACGATTGTTCGGACGGACGGTGAATACGTTCCGGAACGGATGCTTCTCCGCCGGCGCACGCTCGTTCTCTCCCTCGCGCAGCATGAGGTCGCACGGAAGCGTCCTGACCACGCCGCAGATGATGCTCGCGCAGCGCCAGGCCACCGCCTGGGCGAGAGCGGATCGCTCGTTCACGTAGGCGCCGGACGAGGTGCGCGAGCCGCCGCGCAGGAATTCCTCCAGCCGTCCGTCCGTCAGATTGTCGAACACGGCCTCGTCGCCGGCGGCGCGGACGGCGCCCACGCGCGGACGGCCGCCAGGAGAGCTCAAGGCGGTCCGGCCGAGCAGACGATCCAGCAGGCTCATCCCGTTCCCTTCAGATGCGGCGCAGCCCGCGCGTCTCGTAAACCGATTTGTCGTTCTCGCTCGCGATCGCCAGGCCGAGCGCCATCACCGAGGCGACGATGCCGTCGATCTTCTCGCTCGACTTCGCCTTGTCGGGCTTGAAGTTGCCGTTCGAATCCATGCGGATCGCGACATTGCCGGCCATCCAGCGCAGGACCGGATGGCCGCCGTGCTCGAACAGTCCGGCGAAGACCAGGCGCTCGAACTCCTTCGACGGTTCGCCGAGCGTCGGAATGCCCTGGCGCATCGCCACGAGCGGGACATTCTCGTCCTGGAGCCGGAGCGCCAGCTGCGTCGCGTTCCACGGATCGTAGCCGACACGCTCGACCTTGAAGACCTTGGCGTCCTCTAGGATCGCGGCCTGCACCGTGTCCTGGTCGACGATGTTGCCGGGCGTGACCTCGAGCGCGCCGGAGCGGACCCAGATGTCGTAGGGCACGCGGTCGGCGTGAGCCCGCTCCGCGACCGTGTCCTTCGGCACGAAGAACCGCGGCAGCAGATACCAGAACGGATCCTCCGGCACCGGCGGAAACAGCTTCACATCCGCCGTGATGTCGCGCACGCTCGAAAGATCGAGGCCTTCGAAGCAGCGGCGGCCGGCTAGCAGCTCGCGGAGGGCGCGCCAGTCCGTGCGGCCGCACGCATCCCATTTGTGCATCGGAATCCAGCGGACCGTCTGTTCCGTCCACTGGTTCAGATGATAGCGGCGGAAGTCGTTCTCGAGCCGCGGATTTTCCTTCGCCTTGGCGCATTCCGCGCGGAGATAGTCGAGCTTCGGCGAGATGCCGAGGTTCGGGTTGGCGAGCGGCCAGAGCGATTCGTCGGTCCAGTCCGCTTCCGCCGGCACCGCGAAGATCGCCGCCAGCGTGTCGGGCTGGTCGAGACGGCCCTCGAGGACGGCCACGCATTCCTGATACAGAGACCAGCCCCAGCCGCGATTCTTGTGCCCGGCAGTCGATCCGAGAAGCTCGACGGGCTGATCGCGCGCCGCGGTCGACTGGTGCAGCGTCGTGTACATCGTGTCGTCGACGCATTCGTGCGCTTCGTCGCCGACGATCACCGAGGCGCTCAGCCCATGCTTGCCCTCGGCGTTGCCGGCGAGTCTCTCCCACAGGGCGTTGAGCTCTGCGTGATAGATCGTGCGCGAGGTCGATTTGAGCGCTGCCCGGAGCTGCGGGTTCTGCGCGACCATTGCCTTCGCCTTCTTGAAGACGATGGCGGCCTGCTTTTCGGTGCGCGCGAAGTTGAACGCCTGGCCGCCGATCTCGCCGTCGCCGACGAAGAACAGCAGCGCGAGCGCCGCCATGAACTCGCTCTTTCCGTTCTTGCGGCCGATCCAGAGGATCAGGCGCCGGAAGAGTCGGTAGCCCTCAGCGTTCTTCCAGCCGACGAGCAGGCGAAGGATGATCTCCTGCCACGGCGCAAGAATGAAGGGCTTTCCGGCCCAGCGGCCCTCGGTATGGAAGAACAGCGACGGCCAGACCTTGACCGCGGCCTCCGCCGCGGCATCGTCGAACCAGGCGCCGTCCTGCGCCGCGGCGACATCCCAGGCGCGGCGCGCCCAGTCGAAGCGCGCGTCGCCGTCAACCGTGTCGAGGAACGGCGCGCGGATCCTTTTCTCGAAACCCATGCATCAGTTCGGCCGCGGTGGCGGAGAGGCGTTGCGCGACAGGATGCCGGTCGGGTCCGTGGCGTCTGCCTCCGAGGTCGCAGATGACGACATTACTTCTGACCAACCGAAAAGACTGCCCTGACCGGCAACCAACGCCTCGTCTCTGAGGAGCTTGAATAGATTCGAAGGATCAAGACCGAAGAGCGCTCCGACCTTGAGCATATTTTCAAAAGCCCTTTGACGGATGTTGACCCATGGAGATTGCTTCTGGAGCTTATCCATGTTCACGGTGTTGCGCGCAACATAGACCTCCCCTTTCGCTTTGATCTCGCGGTCAGCGGCGGCCCAATCAGCAGCGTTGGTGCAAAATGTTGCAAACGTGTAGCGATGGTTCACGTCAAGCGCGTTTTTCCTGACAAGGCCTGGCGCAAGGTCGTTCCATACCTTGAGCGCGGCATCATAGTCCGATGACGCAAACCAATATTCGGGCGGACTCGGAATTTGGCCGGCGTTGACTGCTGCGATGAACGCAGCGCGCTCTTCCGCCGACATGACAAAGCGGCTGCGCGCGCGGGTGTCGGGCTTGCGGAAGCGGCCCGCCTTTGCAGCTTTCACTGCTGGGCTGTCGCCCTTTCGTCCTCGAGGCATCTCAGAAGCCGAACGCTATCGGCCCTCCTTCGCTAAACCGCTGTTCCAAAAAAAAATTCCGCCGAATTTCCCGGGAAATCACGAAATTTGCAACGCCGGTCCAGGGGGGAGGTCGGCTGAGGTTAGACCCCCCCCTACCCCATGCGCTGGAGGCCGAGACGGACAGCCAGATCATGGAGCGCGGTCGCGCCGCGCCGCTCGACCGACTGCTGAACGCGCGCCGCCGCCTACGGACACAATTCTTTGAATTGTGTCCTTTGACAAAGAACTTGATTTTGGCCTCATGCTGCCTTCGGTGTTCACGAGGGCAAAGATATGAATCAAAATGACGACGACGAAAAGCTGATATCGGCATCCGACGTGCGACGCCGCTATGGCGGAGTTTCGCAGATGTGGCTGCACCGCCGTCTTCTGGACGGGTCGGGTTTTCCGGGCCCGGTTTACATCGGTGCGATGCGCTTCTGGCGGCTCAGCGAGCTCGTCGCATGGGAGAAATCCCTGTCGCGCGTGAACCCGAAAAAGCGCCACGGCAAAAACGGAAAGGGTCAGATGATGTCTGGCTCTTGATCGACAACCGTCGACTGCCGCGCGATGCAGGAAGGGGCGATTCTCTACTGCCGGTGGGCCGACGCCGGTCCAGGGGGGACGTCGGCAGAGTTTAGACCCTCCCTTATCCCATGCGCCGGAGGCCGAGACGGACAGCCAGATCATGGAGCGCGGTCGCGCCGCGCCGCTCGACCGACTGCTTGAAGCCGT
>CAYMSE010000052.1:0-3060 GCA_964392935.1 uncultured Oleiharenicola sp. | reverse complement strand
GTGCCGGAGAGTCGCTCGCCGCGGGGGACAAGGGCTAGGTGGCCGTCCACCAGGCTCCACCAGGTCTCGCGCGGCGCGCGGGCCATGATCCACGCGGAGGAGAGCACCCGGCCGCTGAAATCGTCGGTCCACGTGAAGTTGCCGGAGAGGGGCAGGGCGGTGCCGGAGGCATCCGCCTTGGTTCCGGCGGGCGCCGGCGGCATCAGGGGCACGCGCTCGCCGGGCGCCAGGATCCGGGGCCAGCCGTCGTCCGTCCACGTCACGGGCAGGAGAAACGTCTCGCGGCCCATCGTCCAGACCTGGCCGCCCGGGAACGGACGGCACGCGAGGAAGACCGACCACCAGTTGCCGTCGGGGCCGACGACAAGGTCGGCGTGGCCGGTGCAGGTGGTGGCGTTGGGGGCGTGGCTGTCGAGGTCGCGCTGGGTGAGGATCGGGTTCTTGTCCCACGGCACGAACGGACCCGTGACCGCGCGGCTGCGCAGGATCACCTGCGAATGCTGGACCGAGGTGCCGCCCTCGGCGCAGCAGAGGTAATACCAGCCGTCCTTCTTGTAGAGGTGCGGGCCTTCGATCCAGACCGGCTTCCTGGCGAGGTCGACGCCGCCGTTGACGATGATGCTCCGTGGGCCGACGAGTTTCCGGGCGGCAACGTCGAATTCCTGCAGCCAGATCGCGCGGTGACCCTGGTAGAGGGGTTTGTTGTCCGGCGGGTTGCCGTTGTTGACCAGCCAGGCGCGGCCGTCGTCGTCGAAAAAGAGCGACGGGTCGATGCCGTCAAAGCCCAGCCAGACGGGATCCGACCACGGGCCGGCCGGATCGGTGGCGGTCATGAGGAAGTTGCCGCCGCCGTCGACCATCGTGCAGACGACGTAGAAGACGCCGGCATGGTGGCTGATCGCCGGCGCGAAGATGCCGCGGGTGATCCCGAGTCCGTCGTACTTGAGCTGGGTGGGCCGGTCGATGACGTGTCCGATCTGCCGCCAGTTCACGAGGTCGCGGCTGTGGAAGATCGGAATGCCGGGGAAGTAGGCGAAGGTGGAGTTGATGAGGTAATAGTCATCGCCGACGCGGCAGATGCTCGGGTCGGGATAGAAGCCGGCCAGGATCGGGTTGTGGTAATGTCCGTCCGGCAGCGGCGACGCGAAGACGGCATCGCGCCCCGTGTAGGTGAAGGCATCGAAGACGGCGGGAGCCGGATCGGCCCGGCCGGGCAGGCCGGCGATCAGCGCGGCGGCGAGGAGGGTGAGATGGCGGGGAAACATGGGCGCACGAAGCGGGGGCAGAGGCGCGGGCGGCGCCCGGCCACGCGATCCTTCGCGCCGCGCACCACGACGACCAGAGATTTCTTACGTTACCGTGAGTAGCCCGGCATGTAGCGGCGCTTGACCGCCTCGTACTCGGCGAGGGAGTGGGCCGGCGGCTCGACCCCGGCCGGCAGCGGGCGCTGCGCGAACTGCTGGAAGTAGAGCAGGCAGGCGTCGCGCCACTCGGTGGCGTCGAGCTCCTGGCGCTGCAGGAGCGCCGCCACGTGGGCGTGGATCTCGGGATCGACGCGGCCGGACAGCGACGCCCACGACCGGCGCATCGCGCGGACCTCGTCGACGCCCTGCTGGTAGCGGAGGCAGAGTTCGTCCCAGAGCGGGCGGCCGGATTTCATCCGGTGATCCCAGGGCACGTGGTGGAACCAAAGCAGGAGATTTTCGGGACAGGTCGCGGGATCACCCCACAGCCGGCGCCATTCGGGCGCGTACTGTTCCAGGGCGTTCGAACCGGCCGGCGTGCGGTCGAAGCCGAGGCCCTGCGCGTCCGCGCGGTGGTAGTAGACGGAGTTCCAGTCGGCGCGGGCGAGTTTGTCGACCCACGGACCCGGGCCGTAGTGGTGCCCCTCCGCCATGATGTGGTGCAGGCCGAGCGGCATCGAATAATTCACGACCGTCTCGCGCGAACCCAGCAGCAGGCGGTCCACGGTCTCCGCGACGACGGGATCGGAGCCGAGCGTCATCCGGGTCCACTCGTCGGCGATGGCCGCGGCGCTGAGGTCGTGGTCCCACGCGAGTCGGCCGAAGGCGTACCAGTTGGCCTGCGCGAGCGGGTGACCGGTCCAATTGCGGTCGGTGCCGACGTTGGCGACACCGGCGATGACCGAAAGCGGGTGGCCGCGCACCGTGCCGTCGACCATGCGCGCGACGGTGGAGCCCGGGCCCGCGGCGTAGGTGTCGGCGTCGAGGACCTCCTTCCACAGCGGGCCGAGGAAGGCGAGCTGGACGGACTGGCCGAGGTATTCCTGGGTGATCTGCAACTCGAGCGCGAGCGGGGTCTGCGGCATGCCGCCGAAGAGAGGGGAGAACGGCTCGCGGGGCATGAAGTCGAGCGGCCCGTTCTTCACCTGGATCACGACATTCTGCCGGAACTTGCCGTCGAGCGGCACGAACTCGGTCCAGGCCTGCTTGACGCGGTCCTCGGTGTTGTCGGGCGAGTAGACGAAGGCGCGCCACATCACGATGCCATTGAAGGGCTGCAGGGCGTCCGCGAGCATGTTGGCCCCGTCCGCATGCGTGCGGTGGTAGTCCTGCGGGCCCGGCTGGCCCTCGGAGTTGGCCTTCACGATGAAGCCGCCGAAATCGGGGATGGCGCGGTAGATCTCCTCGATCTTCCCGCGCCACCATTGCGCGACGGCGGGATCGAGCGGGTCGGCGGTCGGCAGCCCGCCGATCTCGATCGGGGCGCTGAATTTCGCGGACAGGTACACCTTCACGCCGTACGGCCGGAATTCCTGCGCGAGCGCCGCCACCTTGGCGAGGTAGGGCGCCGTGAGCACGAGGGCGTCGGCGTTGACGTTGGTGAGCACGGCGCCGTTGATGCCGACCGAGGCGCACGCGCGCGCGTAGTCGCGGTAGCGCGGGTTGCGGTACTCGGGCAGGTAGAACCATTCCCAGAGGGAGAAGCCGGCGTAACCGCGTTCGGTCTGCCGGTGAAGGCTGTCCCAATGATTGAGCAGGCGGCGCTGGATCTTCGGCGCGCTCAGGAGCTCCAGCCCGTCGAGCGGCCGGCCGGTCT
>CAYMSE010000051.1:0-3752 GCA_964392935.1 uncultured Oleiharenicola sp. | reverse complement strand
GAGGTTCACCGCGCCCATCGCGCCGATGCGCTGGCGGAGCGCGTCCACCTCGGCCTTGACCGCGTCCCAGTTGGTCGCGTCCAGCGCCGCCAGGTCGGCCTCGGTCGGCTCGCCCTTCGGCTCCTTCTTGCGGCGGCGTTTCGGCGCGGCGGCCTTCTCAGCGGTAGGGGCGTCGCTCGCCGACGCCCGGGCGGCGTCAAGCGCCGCCCCTACGGGTTGAGCGTTGGACGTTGAGGGTTGGGCGTTGGACGTTCCGCCCTCGCCCTCCTCCTCGTCCAAGTCCAGGTCCTTCATGCCCTCGGGCTCCTCGTCGGCGCGCCAGAGGAGCAACCGCCAATTGAGCGTGGCCACGTCCACCTGGAACTCGTGCGTCAGCTCCTCGGTGAGGAACTGCACGCGGGCGCGCAGTTCGGCGACCTTCACCTCGTTCTTGGATAGCTCGGACATCGCCGCCTCGGCCTCGGTGCGGATCGAACTCAGGCCGGATTCGACGCGGTTGATCTCGTCCTCGATGCCGGACAACTCCGCGCGCGCCTGGTCGACGCTGCCCTGCGCCGTGGCCAGCGTCGTGGCGATCTCCTCGGCGCGGCGCTTCTGATCCGCGCTGTCGCGCTCGAGCTGGGCGATCTGCTCGGTCCAGGTCTCGATCTCGATCTGGCGCTGGTCGTGCAGGTCGGCGAGCTGGGCGCGGCGGCGCTCCATCTCGGTGAGGCCGCGGTCCAGCACCTCGACCTTCTGGCGGCGCTCCGCCAGCTCGAGGCGGGCCTGGGCCAGCGATTCCTTCTTCAGGTCGCGGTCCGCGCGCTTCGCGGTGATCTCGGTCTCCACGCCGGCGATCTTCTGCTTCTGCGCCTCGACCGCGGTGTTGGCCTCGGCGAGCTGCGCCTGCGCCTTGGCCAGGCGGGCCCTCGCCTCGTCGTGGTCGCGCTTCAAATTCGCCAGCTCGCTCTCCATCCGCTGGAGCCGGTTGCGGGCGTCCTCGTGCGCGCGCTGGGCGTTCTTCTCCTCGGTGTGGAGCGACGCGGCGTGCTGGGACGCGGTGAGGACGTCCTTGCGGCGCGCCTCGAGCACGGACTCGGCCTCGGCGAGCGCGGCGTTGAGCTGGTCGATGACCGCGCGCTGGTCGTCGTGGGCCTTCTGCTCGGACACGACCGCCTTGCCGGTCTCGCGCAGGTCCACTTCGCGCTGCACGATGCTGTTCGCCGGCTTCTTGTGGTGGCCGCCGTAGATCAGGCCGCGCCGGTCGACGAGGTCGCCCTTGGCCGTCGCCACCATCAGGAAGCTGAACGCCGGGTTCGCCTGCCAGAACTCGAGGAACGCCCCGAGGTCGTCCGCGAGGTAGCAGGCCGACAGCACGCTCGCCGCCGGATGCGAAGCCTCGAGATTCGCCACGGCCTCGCTCGCGGGCTTCAGCCCGGCCGGCAGGCTGGCGCCCGGCTCCACGCTCCCCGCTCCGGGCTGCGAAATCTGCAGGCACACGCTGCCGATCTTGTCGGTCTCGAGCTGCGCGAGGATCTTCTGCGCGGTGGCGAGGTCGGCGACGGAGATCGCCTCGACCGACGCGCCCAGCAGCGCCTCGAGCGCCTTGGCGTACTCGGCCTTCACCTCGAGGCCCTGCGTGACGGGGACGAACTTCTGCTCGCCGAGCAGCGACGACAGCCGGCCCTGGAGCAGCGCCTTCGCGCCCTCGCCGAAGCCCTCCCACTTCTCCTGCAGCTGCTGGAGCAGCTTCAGGCGGGCGGTCTTCTGGGCGAGGTTGCGGTCGATTTCCTGCAGCTTGCGCTGCGCCTCGCGGAATTTCTGCGTCGTGTCCTGGAGGACCGACTGCGCCGCCTGCGCCTCGTTGTTGGCGCGGCTCTGCTCGGCGCGGGCCTGCTGGACCTTCTCGCTGGCTTCCGCGAGGAGCGAGGCCGCGGTCTCGACCGAGGCGCGCAGCTGCGCGAGGTCCTGGGAAAGCGTGTCGAACTTGTGCTGGCTGGTGCGGGCGTCGACCTCGAGGCCGGAGCTGTCGGTGCGCAGGCGCGCCACCGTGCTCTCAACCTGCAGAAGGTGGAATTTCTCCTGGCTGAGCTGCTGCTCGGCCTTGGTGAGCTCGCCCTCCATGACGGCCAGCTCGCGATTGCGGTCCTGGAACACCGCGTCGGAGCTGCCGAGCAGCGAGAGCTGCATCTGCTTGTCCTGCGAACCGGAATCCACCTGCGAGGCCAGCTCGCGGATCTGCATCTCGAGCTCGGCGAGGTCGTCCTTGCCGGCGTCGAGCCGCTCGACGAGCCCGCCGCGCTTCACCTGCGCGAGGCCGGACTGGTTCTCCGCGGCTTCCTTCTGCGAACGCAGGTCGAACACGGCCTGCTGGGCGTCCTGCACACGTTGCGTGAGCGTCGAACGGGCGGACTTCCGTTCGTCGAGCGCGCGGGTCTTCTCCTCGAGCGTGGCGCGGCGGGTGTCCGCGTCGCCGCGGAGCCCGAGCACGCGGCCGTCGAGCTCGCCGAGCGTCGCAGTCAGGCCCTGCCACTGGTGCGCGCCGTGCGCCAGCGCAAGCTGGCGGAGGCGGTGGCTGAGGCGCTTGAAGCGCATCGCCTTGGCGGCCTGGCGGCGCAGCGAGCCGATCTGGCGGCCGACCTCGTTGATGACGTCGGACACGCGCGCGAGGTTCTGCTCCGTGAGCGCGAGCTTGTTCATCGCCTCGCGGCGCTGGCTCTTGTACTTGGTGATTCCGGCGGCCTCCTCGAACACCACGCGGCGTTCCTCGGGCTTCGACGACAGGATCTGGTCGATCTGGCCCTGCGCCATGATCGAGTAGCTGGTCCGGCCGACGCCGGTGTCCATGAAAAGCTTGCTGATGTCCTTCAGCCGGCACGGCTGGCCGTTGAAGTAGTACTCGCCGCCGCCGTCGCGGGCGACGCGGCGCATGATCTCGATCTCGTGGAAATCGCTGCCGAGCTGCTTCTCGCAGTCGGTCAGCAGCAGGGCGACCTCGGAGAACTGCGCGGGCTTCCGGGTGTCGGCGCCCTCGAAGATGACGTCCTGCATCTTGCCGCCGCGGAGGGCCTTGGCGCTCTGCTCGCCCAGCACCCAGCGGATGGCGTCCGCGATGTTGCTCTTGCCGCAGCCGTTGGGGCCGACGATGGCCGTGACGCCGGGCTGGAAGTTGAGGGTCGTGTTGTCCGCGAAGCTTTTGAAACCGTGGAGCTTGAGCGCCTTGAGATGCATGTAGGGCTTAAAGCGAAAAATTGAGGAGCCGCTCCGGGCCGGCGCAACGGAAAAAGCGGGGTTTCCCGCTCTGAAAAGTTGCTCACTTTGGCGATTTTCGGCTGGTCTCTGCGCCGCCGGCCCCTACGGCGGCCGCGGGGACCAGATTCGTGACCGTTGTGGACTTCGCAGTGACCGGCTTCGTGCTCTTCGTTTGCTTCGTGGTGAGTGGGATCGGATCGGAGGGAAAACCTGCGCCTTGGAGTCAAGTCGCTCCACCCTCGCGAGACGGTGGTCATAGACCGCCGCTACAGGCGAGGCGCAGCCCTTTGCTGCTTCGCTGCTTGGTGTTTTCCCAGTTCCCGCCTTACCCGGCGCGGAGCTTCACGATCAGGTCCTTCGCCTCGACGGCGTCGCCGACGCCGGCGTGGACCTCGGCGATGACGCCGTCGACGGACGCGTACACCGTCGTCTGCATCTTCATCGCCTCCATCATGAACAGCTTGTCGCCCTTCGCCACCTTGGCGCCGACGGAGGCCGACATCACCACGACCAAGCCCGGG
>CAYMSE010000050.1:0-3576 GCA_964392935.1 uncultured Oleiharenicola sp. | reverse complement strand
TTTGCGGATGAAATGCTTTTGGCCGAGCTGCTCGAACTCGGCGCGCGTCTCGGTGCTGAGGTGTCCCGTCAACACCAGGGTCTTCACCTCGGGCTGCGTGAGCTTGAGCACTTTCATGACCTCGATGCCGGTTGCGCCCGGCATGTTCAGGTCCAGCAAGACCACGTCGAATTTCTTCTCCCGCCGGCCCAGGAGCTCGATGGCCTCGAGCCCGTCGCACGCGGTCGTGACCGTGTAACCCTTGCGGGTCAGGCTGGTTTCAAGCAACTGCCGCAGCGCGGCCTCGTCGTCCACGATCAGCACGGATTCCGTGCCGCCGGGGAATTCCGTCGGGCGCGCGGCTCCCGGTGCCCGGACCGCCGCGTCCGAGAACGGCAGGCAGACCCGGAACGTGCTGCCCTGGCCGACGGCGCTTTCGACGTCGATGCAGCCTTCGTGGCTCGCCACGATGCCGTAGACGACCGCCAGGCCCAGGCCCGTGCCCTTGTTCACTCCCTTCGTCGTGAAGAAGGGTTCGAAGATCCGCTCACGGACATGCGGCGGCATGCCGGTGCCGGTGTCGCTCACCTTCAGGCAGGCGCAGGGCTGCCGGGTCGGCATGGCGGCCGGCACGCTTTCGCCGGAAAGGCGCTGCGTGGTGAGCGTGATCGTGCCGCCCGTGGGCATCGCATCGCGGGCGTTCACGCACAGGTTGAGGACGATCTGCTGCAACTGGTTCTGGTCCGCCAGCAGCGGCGCCAGCGTCTCGTCCAGCGCGAACTGGAACGTGATGTTGCGGGGAAACGTCTCCGCCAGCAGCGCCACGAGGTCGCGCAGGTGCTGGTTCAGGTCGAGCGGGGCGACGCGCACATCGGCCTTGCGGCTGAAGGTCAGGATCTGGCGGACGAGCCCCGTGGCCCGTTCCGCGGCGCGTTTGATCTCGCGCACGCTCTTCTGGATGATCGCCGGTTCCCCGGAGTTGATCACGCACAGCTCCGCGTAGCCGTTGATGACGGCGAGGATGTTGTTGAAATCGTGGGCGATGCCGCCGGCGAGCGTGCCGATGCCCTCCATCTTCTGCACCTGGCGGAGCTGGGCCTCGAGCAGCTTGCGCTCGGTGATGTCCTCGCGCAGGAGCAGCAGGTTGGAGATCTCGCCCGCGGCGTTGCGCAGGCAGCAGACCTGGGCCGATTCCCAGACGACGCGCCCCTGCGGATTCTGGCGGCTGATTTCCCCGCGCCACTCCTGGCCGGAGCGCACGCGGGCCCGGAATTCCTGGTAGGCCTCGTCCGACGGATGCCCCTCGCGGAGTACGTCGATCTCGCGGTCGAGGATGGTCTCGAGCGTCAGCCCGGTGGTGGCGGTGAACTTCCCGTTCACGTACTGGACGCGACCCTCGGCATCCATGATCGCCATCGCGATCGGCGATTGCTCGACCGCGCTCGAGAGCTTGTGGAATTGCTCCTCCGCCAGCCGCCGGCGGGTGATGTCGTGTCCCACCGCGCGCACCGCGATGATGCGGCCCTCCGCGCTGAAAATGGCGGATTCCTCCCAGTCGATCCAGCGCCAGCCCTGCGGCGTGAGCCAGCGCTGCTCGTGCGTGGTGGCGTGGGGTGCGCGCTGCAGCGCCGCGTCAGCCCGCGTGAAAGACTTGGCGTCCTCGAGGTGCACCATGCCCGCGATCGGCCGCCCGAGCAGCTGGTCGGCATGGCGGCCGAACTTGCGCGCGAACGCCTCGTTGGCGGCGCAGACGACGCCCTGCAAATCGCGGCAATAGACAAAGGCGGCGCTCCCGGTCCAGGCACCGAGCAACGCCTCCGGCGACGGGTGCGCCGAGGCTCCCGTGGGAGAATCGCAAATCACGACTGACATGCATCCTTCGCATCGGCGCGGAACCCGCGAACTTGAGACCCGTCCGGGCGGCTTGCTACAGCAACCCGCTCAACATCTGCGGCAGGCGCGGCAGGGCGTTGTCGATGGCGGCGCGGGCGATCTTGGTTTCCGGGCCGTCGGCACCGTAGAGGATGTTCCATCCGTCGAGCCCGAGCCAGGTGTCGCGGGCCACGGGCTTGATCCGTTCGAAACCGCCGAGGACGCCGGCGTGACGGACGAGGTAGTCGGCCACCTGCACGGCGGCCGCGAAGATCTGATGCCGCGGCGCGATGGCCGGCGTGTTGTGGTACTGGACGGCCAGCACGATCTCGTCGGTCATCTTGTGCCGCTCCAGGTACACGGCGCCGATCTGGGCGTGATCCCAGCCGATCAGCTCGATCTCGCGGCGGCAGACATCCGCCGGGTTGTCGAACTCGGCGCGCGCGAGTTCCTCGAGCTCCTCGGGGAACGCGTGCGCCATGACGACCTTGCCGACATTGTGCAACAGGCCGACGAGGTAGTCGGTGTCATCGTCGATCGTGATCGGCAGCGAGCGCAGGATCTCGCGGGTGAGGATGGCGGTGCCGATGCTGTGCGCCCACAGGTCCTTCCATGGGAGCGGGGCCTTGCCGTGGGCCGCCTGGAACGAGGCCATCTCCTCGATCACCGGCGTGGCCATCGCCAGCTCGCGGATCTGCCGCAACCCGAGGAAGAAGATCGCCTCCTCGATGTTGCTGACGCTGTTCGACAGGCCGTAGTAGACGGAATTCACCATGCGCAGCAGCCGTGCCGTGAGCGACGGGTCGCGGCGGATGATCTCGGCGATCTGCGACGAGACGCTGCCCTCGGAATTGACCAGTTCACGCAACGCCTGGTTGATGCGCCCGAGCGAGGCCAGCTTGGGGCAGCCGTTGATCCGGCTGCGAATCACGTCGTCCGAGTAGGCGGTGCCGGAGTGCGGCGGGCGGGAGGTGATCGACATGGCGAGGCGGGAAAAGTGGTGCGGCCTCCGCGGCGGCTGCTGCAACGGGGGCGATGCCATGAACAACGTCCGAACAGCCCTGTACTTGAGTGAATTTGCCGGATTCCTGCGCGCCGGCCGGCACGCGCCGGAAGCCGCGCCGTGCCGCGGCTGGGAGGAGGATGAGGCGGAGCCGGGCCTCAAGTTTTTCGCCACCGGGCCGATGACGGGGTGCGAATCCTTCCCGACGCCCCGTGGCGCCGGGGCATTCGCGTTTCTCCGCATGCCCCCCGCCCACATCCAGCGACTTCTCCAGGAAGGCATCGTGCACCACCGCGCCGGCCGCCTGGACCAGGCGGAGGTCCTCTACCGCCGCGCCCGCCACGCGCAGCCCGGCAGTTTCGACGCGCAGCACCTGTCGGGCATCGTGGCCCTCCAGCAGGGGCGCGCGGCGGAGGCGGTCGAGCTGCTTTCGCGCGCGCACCAGCTCGGCCCGAAGCACGCCCCCTGCGCCCAGCGACTCGGGCTGGCCCTGATTGCCGCGGGCAAACCGGTCGACGCGGAACCGGTGCTCCGCGCCGCCCTTGCGCTCGACGAGCGCAACGCGGAAGGCTGGGACCACCTGGCGTACTGCCTGAAGCTCCAGGATCGCCTGCCCGCGGCGGTCGAGTGCCACGAGCGGGCGGTGCGGCTGAAGCCGGGCCTCGCGATCGGCTGGTACAACTTCGGGCTCACGCTGAGCCTGTGCGGGCGCTACGCCGCCG
>CAYMSE010000049.1:0-3444 GCA_964392935.1 uncultured Oleiharenicola sp. | reverse complement strand
TACCCGCTCGTCTTCTTCGCGGCGCCGCGCCTCTTCATCGGCCAGGCGCTGCGCTTCGCGCCGCATCCGCTCCTGCTCGGCGTCATACGCCCGCAGACTGTCCTTGATGATGCGCTCCGCCTGCGTCAGTGGTGCCTCGGCATCAGCCTTCTCCTTGGTCAAGGCGCGGTGCGCCTCGAAGGCCCGCCTGCAGTGCGGGTCGAACGTGTCCGCGATCTTCTTCCGCAGATCCTTGATGCCGAGCAGCATCTGCGCGGCGATCTCATAGGTGGACGCGTCGGTGACAATGGCCGCGCGCGCGCGATCCGGCCACGTCATGGCCTCAATAGCGACAGAGCGATCAGGCGACTCGGCGACGGTCGACGACATGGGCGGATCTCCAGTGATAGGTGACAACAGCCGCAAGAAACACGCGCTCGTCGTCTCGGTCGCCGAGCGGCTCGCGCTTGTATGTGCCGTCGCCAGGCAAGACGATGGCGGCGCGGAAGAATGGAAGCGAGCAATCCGCTGGCAACGGCGCGCATCGCGCATACGCGGCGGTCTGCAGGCCGACCGACGGATACAGCGCCGGCTTGATGTCGATGAGCGTCGGCCGACGCAACTGCGCGCGCTCCTTGACGATGGCGTCCAGCGTGCCGGCGTAGCCTGCGACTGGGTCGCACACCGGACGCTCGAAGTCGAGGACGATTGCGCCGGACTCCTCGACATACCGCCGCCATCCGTCCACGTAGCCGACGAGGGCCGGATCGAGTGCCTCGTAGTCGAGCGCCCCTTCGTTGTCGAGCGCGATGGCCGCGTGGACCATCGTGCCGCGATATTTCACGCTCTCGGTAAACCACGGCGCCGAAAAGTCCGCCAGCCGTGCGTCAAGCAGAATGCGCGTGACTGAGGGCAGTTCACGATCACCGACGAAGTAGCGGTGCTCGGACGCGTCGAAGCGAAGGGCGTCCATTAGCCGGCCATCCGATCCTGCCGAGTCCACCGATTCGCTCTGGTTGCTGGCCATGGCATCGGAAGGCCTGCACGCCTATAGCGACCGTAGTGGACCTTGCACAACCCTCTGGCGGCATGCGCTCGGCCGCATCCGAGGTGAGTGCATAGTTCGCGGCCGAGCGAGGCCTCAGCAACGAGGCGATGCTCGGCAACATAGCCAGTCGGATTAGCTAGGCGATGCGACGGCGCGTAGATGAACCTGTAGCCACGGTTCATCGTGAAGCCTTTAGCGTTCGTTGGCGTCACGCCGTGATGGTTGTGGCCGCGTTTCCACTTGCCGGCCACCAGCGATCCGCATCCGCATGCGCAATTAGGCATCGTCCGCTCCTGGTTCCCGCTCAGCACGCGAGATGCTTTGGACGTCGCGGCCGTATTTGCCTTCTGTGTAGACGATCTCGACTTGCACGCCGTCGCGCTTCGCCTCCTCGGCGATACGCTTCACTTCGGCGTCAAATGTGCCGTACGTCTTCCGGTCGCTCGCCGAGATGGTCCACTTCGTCCACGGCCCGTTATTGCCAACGCCATCCTTCGACGTGACGCCGAGCACGGACACCGTGACGGTCGAGCCAGCGCCAGCCGGCGCGGTCGCTTTGCGCTGCGGAGGCTTGATGGACGCCGGTCGCTGGTCGTGCTCGTCGCCGACCGTGCCCTCTGGCATGTCCTCGACGTCCTGCGTGAAGATCGCGCCGGCGGCCGTCGCCATGATGACCGCGTGGACGTAGGCGCGCTTGTGCGCCATCTTCAGCACGGTGTTGGCGACGTCGGCGGGATGCACGCGCACCTGATCCCAGACTTCGCCTTTCCGCGTCCACTTCTGTCGGCGCTGATCTTCCGGCGCGGCTTCGAACTCTTTCGGATGCACCGGCCGACGCCAGCGGTACTTCTCTTCCCCAGTCGAGCATTCGCCGACGCCGACCGCCAGCACCGTGCCGTCAGCCGCACTCACTGGCACGCGGACGCGATACCGGATGTCACCGGTGTATTCGGGCACGGCTTCGATGTCAGGCGAAGCCGCCGACAGGCGGAACGTGACGCACAATTTCTCGGCGCCGGGCTTGAAGAGCGACGGCTTGTCAGTGCCAGGAATGACGCCATAGTCGACGTCGCGCTGCATCACGCTGCGCATCACGTCCTGGATGATCGCGAGGCGCGACTTGAGCTGCGCCGCCGTGAGCGGGATTCCGGCTTCAGCCGGCAGAAGCGTGGCGATGTCGCTCATCGCGCACCCACCGTTTCCCGCTCCGCCACGGCCTTGCCGAGCGCCTGGATCGTCAGCTCCTGCTGCTGGATCAGCTCACGCAGCCGGGCGATCTCCGCCTCGTAGAACTGCGTCACGGGGCGATGGGAGAGCATCTTGAGCGTAGAGGCCATGCTTTGCATGGCGCTGTCGACGAGCGAGACGAGCGCATCGCTGCCATCCCGCCCCTTGAAATCCATCGCGAAGCGCTTGGCGTCATCCACCAGATCGCGGAAGGCGCAGGACGCGCGGGCGTCGAGCGCCAGATCGGGCGGCTCTCCTGCTACAATGTGGATATCCATTCGGGTTCTCCTTGGGCCGCTGCTCACAACAGCGGCCCTTTCGCTTTTCAGTTCACGGACGATGGCCGGGCTTGATACCGGCTGACGGTGGCGCCTCTTTTCACGTCCCCCTCTTGCTGCCGTGTTTGAGAACGGGCTCCGTCGCTGGTACCGCCGACTACCCGTGGGGTTTTCGCTTAGCCGCTTCTCGTCGCTGTTGCGTTGCTGCGTGTCCTTCCACGCCGCATCATCCGTGAACCTTGATGGCGGGCTCAGTTGTCTGGCCCGCTGCAACTCAGTGCCGGTCTTTCCCGGCTGCCATGTCGCTCAGTCGTGGGACTCCTGAGCAGGAGCGACAAATGCCCGCGTTACTGACCGGTTCCCACTTCTAGTCGGTGCTTGCACCAAGCTCTTGCGCCGACATGCCTCTCAACGCGCCGAAGCGCGTGGCCTGGAAGGCGGAACTCGCTACCACTCGTTGATTGCCCGCCCGTGCGCCTCGCCCTGGCGGTGATGGCGCAAGGTCAGATGCCGCTCCACCGTGGCCATGTCGTGCGCGTCGGCCAGGGCTTGCACGGCGTGCTCCAGGCTCACGCGAGTCTCGCCGACGAGGATCGAGGGCCTGCGGATCTCCGCGTGCGAGATGACCGCCATGTCCCGATCGCCCGCGGCGCGCTCCAGCACATCCACGCGCTCTTGTAGACGCGCGATTACACAGAGGGCATTAGCGAGCGAAGCGTCGAGCGAACTGAGCTTGTCGTTCACTTCCTTCATGCGTCGGCCGAACATGGCTATGGCGCCACCACGCGCACGATGCGCGATTCGACGTCGTAGCGTTCCAGGGCTTGATTGAGCGTCGTCACTTTCACAATTAGATCGGCCGGTCCGCTGAACGTGAAATCCGCCGGTATCGCGAACGTGCCGCTGAAGCCG
>CAYMSE010000048.1:0-3353 GCA_964392935.1 uncultured Oleiharenicola sp. | reverse complement strand
ACGTACTCGTTGGCGGGGCTTGTGTTGGGAGGCATTGGAGCTACGTTGCGGGGCGATGTCTCCCGACCGGTTTTATATGCGCCGCGACTATCCGCGCCAATCCACGACGGCGCTTGTCTGGCTGGTCGCCGCCATCATTTCGGCCTTTGTCCTTCAGCTCACGCTGCTGTCACCATGGTTCGGCAATGCGGGATCCTTGCCCGACGAATTGCGCCTCACGGTGCGCAGCATTCAGCAATGGCACCTGTGGACCCTGGTTTCCCACGGCCTTCTTCACAGCACGAGCAACCCGCTGCATATCTTCTTCTCGATTCTGAGCCTTGTGCTCATCGGCCGGGAACTCGAACCGCAACTGGGCGCGCGGAAATTCCTGGCCGTGTTCCTGAGTTCGCTCGTCTTCGGCGCGCTCTGCTGGCTCGCGCTGCACTGGCGCTATGGCGGCGCGCACATCGGCCCGAGCGCCGGCATCATGGGACTTCTCGTGGTCCTCGCGCGAATCTACGCGACCCAGGAGATGAATTTCGTGCCGTTCTTCCTTTTCTCCGTGACGATGCGGCCGATGTATTTCGTCTACGGTCTCGCGGTGATCGATGCCTTCCTCCTCATCCTCTATGAACTGCCCGGCGCCAGCACGCCGTTCGCCTACGCGCCGTCGACCCACCTCGGTGGCATGCTCGCGGGCTGGCTGTTCTTCCGCTTTCTCTACGCGAACAACGGCTGGGACCGCGCCGCGGCGATCACGCTGCCGGACTGGCTTCGCTTCACGCGGCGCGCCGCGAGCGCCGGCGCCCGCGGCGCCACCGCGGCGACGCGGCGGCCGGGCGATCTGCGCGCAGAGGTCGATCGCATTCTCGACAAGATCAACAGCGACGGCTTCGGCTCGCTGAGCGACGAGGAGAAACAGATCCTCGACGATGCCAAGGACCTCCTGAGCAAGCACTAGTCACCGGTCGATCCGCCGCGCCGACCGATCGTCACTTTTCGAGAAACAATTCCACGAATCCGGCCACTAATCCGGCTACCACCTTACCTGTGAAATTCCCCCGCCGCGCCCTCCCTGCCCTGTTGACCGGCCTGCTCCTGGCCGGCTCGCTCCCGCTCCACGCCGCCACCGATCGGGAACTCAAGACCACGCCGGTCATGCGCCTCGAGACGCGCACCCTCGTGCAGATGCTCGAGTATTTCCACTACAACAAGGATGCGGTGACCGCCGCGGACTATCCGCAGCTCATCACGGCCTACCTGCAGGAGCTGGATCCCCAGCGCCTGTTTTTCACGAGCGCGGACGAGCAGACGTTTCGGCGCCAGTACGGCCCGCGCCTCGAGACCGACCTTGCCTACCTCGGCAACATCGACACCGCCTTCGACATCTACAAGGTCTACGAGGAACGCGTCAAAAACCGCACGTCCTGGGTGTTTGACGTGCTGAAGCAGGACTTCGATTTCGCCTCGCAGGAGGCGTACGCGCCCGACCGCAGCAAGAGCCCGTTCCCCGCTTCGGCGCAGGAAGCCGACGATCTCTGGCACAAGCGGCTGAAGTACGAGATGCTCAACGACCTCATGGGCAAGAAGACCCAGGACGAGGCGAAGACCACCGTCCGCAAGCGCTACGAGCGCATGCTGAAGAATCTCGGCGACATCGAGGCGCAGGACATCCAGGAGATGTTCCTCACGAGCCTAACGCGGATGTACGACCCGCATTCGGACTACTTCTCCGCCGATACCTATGCCGATTTCGGCATCCAAATGAAGCTGTCCCTCGTCGGCATCGGCGCCGTTCTCGGCATCGAAGAAGACGGCAACTGCATTGTCCGCGAAGTGGTCGCCGGCGGTCCCGCTTACAACAGCGGCCAGATCCATGTGAACGACAAGATCGTCGCGGTCCAGCAGGAGGGTGGCGAGCTCGTCGAGGTCATCGGCATGAAGCTGCGCCGGATCGTCGATATGATCCGCGGCACGAAGGACACCAAGGTCACGGTCACGATCCTGCCGCACGACGCGACCGACGCGTCCAAGACCAAGCAGGTCCTGATCACGCGCGATGTGATCAAGCTCAACTCCGCGCGGGCATCGGCCTCGGTCTACGAACTGCCCGGCGAGAAACCCGACGAGAACGTCCCGGTCGGCGTGATCACCCTCAACTCCTTCTACGACGGCTCGCCGGAAAACGCCGCGCCCGAGGATGTGCGCAACACCGCCTCGCAGGACGTGGCCGAACTCATCGGCAAGCTGAAGCAGGAAGGCATCAAGGCGCTCGTGATCGACCTCCGCCGCAACGGCGGCGGCCTGTTGTCCGAGGCCGTCAACATGACGGGCCTCTTCATCCGCGAGGGTCCGGTGGTGCAGGAGCGCGACTTCCAGGGCCAGGTCTCCGTCGATTCCGACACGAACTCGAGCGTGGCCTACGACGGCCCGCTGGCCGTGCTCACCTCGCGCTTCAGCGCATCCGCCTCGGAGATCTTCGCCGGCGCCCTCCAGAACTACGGGCGCGCGATCATCGTCGGTGACAGCTCGACGCACGGCAAGGGCACCGTCCAAGCGGTGCTGGAGATGAAGAATTACCTGCCGCGGATGAGCCAGGAACTCACCCAGACCGGCGCCGCCAAGCTCACGGTGCGCAAATTCTATCTGCCGAGCGGTTCGTCCACCCAGAAGAAGGGCGTCACGCCCGACATCACGCTGCCCTCCATCGACGACTTCCTCCCCATCGGCGAATCGAGCCTGCCGCACGCGCTGGTGTGGGACGAGATCCAGCCGACGAACTTCACCGGCAAGGCGCTCGATCCGACCGTCGTGCAGCCCCTGCGCCAATCCAGCCTCGCGCGCCAGAGCACGCTGGAGGAGTTCACCTACCTCAAGAAGTACATCGACTGGTTCAAGGAACGCCAGGAACAGAAAAACGTTTCGCTCAATCTCGAGCAGCGGCTCGCGCTCAAGAAGGCGGACGACGATTTCCAAAAGTCGCTCGACACCGAGCGCGACCAGCTCGCCAAGACCAACTATGTGTCGCGCGAGATCAAGTTGGACTCCGTCGTGAAGGCCGCCGCCGCCGAGACGAAGCCGGCCGCTGCGACCGTCGATGATGGCGACACCGACGCGCCGGACGCGGATGCCGAGAAGAAGTTCGACGTGCATCTTCGCGAAACGCTCCGCGTCGTGTCGGACGCCCTTCACCTGAGCAACAATCCCCTCGCCTGGACCGAAGGCCGCCCGCCCCGGGTCGCAGCGACCGGCCTAAACAAAGGCTAGCAGGTAGCGGTCGCGTCCGGTCAAATCGGGTCGGGGGCTCACGCCCCAGAAACCCGCGGCACCGGCGGCCGCCACGAGGGCCCCCCGGTGCGCGATTACGGTTT
>CAYMSE010000047.1:0-4288 GCA_964392935.1 uncultured Oleiharenicola sp. | reverse complement strand
AATCGCGGAGGTCTTCGGCCTCACGGAGTCGCGCATCTGCCAGATTCACTCCCAAACGATTCTGAGCCTGCGGTCGTTCATCGGCCGTGCCCGGAACAAATAGCCGCCCTGAAAGCCTGTTGCATCCCACCCGACACACTCAGCGGCGTCTCCCGTGGCGGAGCGGATTGATCCCAATCCGCCCTGAACGCGTTGCGGGCGACGCGTTCTCCCTTCCCGTCGCATGCTGATCATCATCGGAGCCGCCATCGTCTTTGCGTCGACCCTCGGGGGCTTCATGCTCGCCGGCGGGCACCCGGCGGTGCTGCTGCACGTCTCCGAGTTCGTGGTCATCCTCGGCGTCGCGGCGGGCGTGCTGATCATCGCCAGCCCGGGTCACGTGCTCAAGGAGATCATCCACAAGATCAAGGGCGCCCTGTTCGGCAAGTCCACCGGCAAGCCCGAGTTCTTCGAGCTGCTGAAGCTGCTCTACGAACTCTTCATGACCGGTCGCCGCAACGGCCTGATCGCGCTCGAGGAACACGTGATGGAGCCCGGCAAGAGCGCGCTCTTCCAGCGGTATCCCTCGCTGCTCAACAACCACGAGCGCCTCCAGTTCCTCGTCAACGGCCTGAAGCCCGTCATCGACGGCAAGATCAAGCCCGACCAGCTCGAGGACCTGATGGCGGCGGAACTCCACGCCAAGGCCGAGGAGGCGGAGCACCCCGTGCACATCCTCGCCCTCGTCGGCGACTCGCTCCCCGGCATCGGCATCGTCGCCGCCGTGCTCGGCATCATCAACACCATGGCGGCGATCGCGGACGGCCCCGAGGTCGTCGGCGAACGCGTGGCCGCGGCGCTCACCGGCACGCTGCTCGGCATCTTCGTGGCCTACGGCTTCGTCAACCCGCTCGCCAACCGCATCAAGTTCAACAACGCCTCCGACCAGCTCTGCCTGAAGTGCATCATGCAGGCGGTCGCCGGCTTCGCCAAGGGCCTCGCCCCGCTCACCGCGGTCGAGGTCGCCCGCCGTTCCCTCGACAGCTCGGTCCAGCCGGGCGCCGACGAACTGGAGAAGGCCGTGAAGGGCCTGGGAACCGGCAAGTAAACCGAAGTAACAAGTATGAAGTACCAAGTAACAGGTCTCGCTCCAGGCGCTTCGCGGCATGCGGTTGGCGCCGGGCAGGATGGTTACTTGTCACTTGATGCTTCGTGCTTCCGCTGACCATGGCAGCGGGAGGCGGTGGGGCATGGAAGGTGGCATACGCGGACTTCGTGACCGCGATGATGGCGCTGTTCATGGTCCTGTGGATCTCGGCCCAGGACAAAAAAATCCTCATCGCCACGTCGAAGTACTTCCAGAGCCCGTTCTCGTCGCCGATGGACGACCACTCGGGCGTCATGCCCTTCAACAAGGAGAGCAACAGCAGCAGTGCGCCGAAGTCCGACTCCGACGGCTCGTCCCAGCAGCGCAACCAGGACAAGCAGATCGAGCTGAGCTTCCTGAATTCCGTCGCCGCGGACTTCTACCGGCTGCTCCACCTCGACAAGGACCTCGACCAGAAACCGATCGACATCCAGGTGACTTCCGACGGCCTCCGCATCACGATGTTCGACCGCGGCAAGCAGCCGCTGTTCAAGGAGGATGGCATCGAGTTCACCGAGTTCGGCCTGCACCTCATCCAGTCGATGGCCTGGCTGATCGACCGGAACCATTTCCACGTCACGATCGACGGGCACACCCGCGAAGGCATGACGATGCCGCGCCCGGACTACACGGCATGGGAGCTGTCCGCGGACCGCGCGAACGCCGCGCGCCGCAAGCTCGTCTATTACGCCGTCGAGCCGGACCTCATTGAGCGCGTGACCGGCTACGCCGCGACGCGGCCGCTGCCCAACGAGCCCGCCACGGCCGAGTCCAACCAGCGCATCACCCTGAGCCTGTCGCTCACCCACAAGGACAAGGAGAAGCTCAGGCCCGTGGCGGCGAAGCGCAAGGCGGCGCCCGCGGGCAACAGCGCCCGCGACGGCGAGGCCATCGATGTCATTCCGCCCGGCACCACGCCGGCCAGTCCGCCGGCACCCGCCGTCGAAAAGCCCCTCGCCTCCGCCTCGCCATGAAACCCTTCCTCGCCGGCCGCAAGAGCCTCACCACGCCGCCGCTGCGCGCGCCCCACGTCCACAAGCCCGCCCCGGCCAACGGCTCGGTCCGCAACCCGAACCCCGACGGTCCCTCGGTGGAGGTCGTCAAGCAGGGGGACAAGGTCATGCGCATTGTGGTCACCTGCTCCTGCGGCGAGAAGGTCGAGGTCGACTGCCTGTATCCGGCCGGAAGCTGAGCCCGCTGCGGGGCTCCAGGGAAGGGGAGTGCCTGGCGGTCTGACCCCCCGGCCATCCGCGGGCGCCCGTTCTCCGCCGCCCTGCCCGCCGTCCCCAGGGGGCAAGAATTGCCGCTCGCATTCAGCGGCGAGATCGGCCCGAAGGACACCGTCGGCTAAAAAGTTTTAACTAACTAGGGGATAACGGTTAAAAATCAGAATAAGTTCATTGGCATCGGCGTTGCTCTTACGCGGCCAACATGAACATCGGTCTGTACCAAAGTGCTGCTTCCATGGCCGCGCTGGAGCGTTGGCAGGACAATGTTTCCCAAAACATCACGTCCGCCCAGACCTCCGGCTTCCGGAAGCGCACGATCGAGTTCAGCACGGAGACCGCCGGCGAGATCCATACGAACGAAAGCGGCAAATGGGGCTCCGATACGGGCATCCCGGCCGTGTTCCCGAAGACTTCGGCGGGCATCAACTTCCTTTCCGGCGAGACGACGCCCACGCGGCGCGAACTCGACGTCGCGATCCAGGGCGACGGGTTCTTCGAGGTCCAGATGCCGGACGGCACGATGGCCTACACGCGCAGCGGCGAGTTCCGCCTCCGCCCCGATCGCACGCTCGTCACCTCCGCCGGCCTCGAGGTCATGACCGATGGCGGCAACCCGATCGTGCTCCTGCCCGGCCAGGGCCAGCTCACCATCAACCAGGACGGCACGATCTTCCAGGGCGCCACGCCGCTCGGCAAACTCTCGATCCAGCGTTTCGAAAACACCGCCGCGCTCATCCCGGGCGCGGGCGGCATGTTCGTGGCCGGCCCCGGCGCCGGCAAGAGCGCGGTCGACGAGCCCGACCTCATGCAGGGCTACCTCGAGCAGAGCAACGTCCAGCCCCTCCGCGAAATGGTGGACCTCGTCCTCATCTCCCGCGCCTACGAGGCCAACCAGAAGATGATCACCACGATTGACCAGCAGATGCAAAAGGCCCTCGAGGCCCTCGGCTGATAATGGCGACCTCGTCGCACCACCGAAGCCCGGCCTGCCCATGACTTCCCCATATAGACAACCGCAATCACGACTGCATGGCCGCGCCCGGTATGGGGCCGGGCCGGCCCCTCTTTCCCGTGAAGGGCCAGGTGCCAAGGACCAAGTGGCAAGGTCGGCTCTCAACCCTCAGCCCTCAACCCTCAACTCGCTCCTGGAATGAACCTCTCCCTCTACTCCGCGGCCACGGGCATGGAGGCCCAGCAGCTCAACCTCAACACGATCGCGAACAACCTCGCGAACGTGAACACCCCGGGCTTCAAGCGGAGCAAGATCGAGTTCCAGGACCTGCTCTACCAGCGCCCGCGCGCCTCCGGTTCCGACTCGGGCGGCGGCAACATCGTCCCCACCGGCGTCGAGGTCGGCAACGGCGCGCGCGTCTCCTCCACCTCCAAGGTCTTCACGCAGGGTCAGCTCACCAACTCCGGCGAGAAACTCGACGTCGCGCTCCAGGGCGACGGCTTCTTCGAGATCCAGCGCCCCGACGGCACCCTGGCCTACACGCGCGACGGCTCCTTCAAGCTCAACGCCCAGGGCCAGGTCGTGACCGGCGACGGCATGCCGGTGCTCAGCGGCTTCCAGCCCATCCCGCCGGGCGCGACCTCCGTCGCCATCTCTGAGGACGGCAACGTCACCGTCCAGACCTCCAGCGGCTCGCAGACTTTCCGCCTCACCCTCACGCGCTTCTCCAACCCCGCCGGCCTGCGGTCGCTCGGCGGCAACCTCTACGAGGAGACCGCCGCGTCGGGCACGCCCGAGACCGGCGCCCCCGGCGAGCAGGGCTTCGCCCGCACCATGCAGGGCTACGTCGAGGCCTCCAACGTCAACATCGTCGAGGAAATGGTGAACCTCATCGTCGCCCAGCGCGCCTACGAGGTGAACTCCAAGTCCATCCAGGCCTCCGACGAGATGCTCCAGAACGTCGCGAACCTCAAACGCTGA
>CAYMSE010000046.1:0-3904 GCA_964392935.1 uncultured Oleiharenicola sp. | reverse complement strand
ACGGCGGGGCGCTGGTGGCAGTCATCACACCCGGAAGATCGCCCCGAGCTTCTTGCCCAGGAGGATCGTCATGCCGGCGATGGTGATGCCGAGGAAGGCCATGGCCCAGACGCCGAGCGCGGAGGCGATGAACTTGCCGTCACCGAGCAGCTGGAACAGCTCGTAGATGGCCTTCGTGATCGGGTAGTACACCTGCTTCTGCGCAAGGATGAGCGAGTCGGACACCTCCAGCATGGCGAACGCGAAGGCGAGCAGGCCGCCGGCGATGAGGTTCGCGAGGATGAGCGGCAGCGTGACCTTGAACAGGGCCTTCAGGGGCGGGCAGCCCAAATTTTGCGCGGCCTCCTCGAGGGTCTCGCTCGTCTGCTGGAATCCGGCCGCGGCCGACCGCACGACGTAGGGCAGGCGGCGGATCGAGTAGGCGATGATGAGGAGGATCGTCGGGTTCGTGACCGGGTTGAGGAACGAGAAGAACTTCCCGTCCTGGCTCATGGCGAGGTAGCCGAAGGCGAGCACCAGGCCGGGCACGGCGAGCGGCAGCATCGCCAGGAAGTCGAGGACCTGGCGGCCGCGCACCTTGGACCGCACGATCACGTACGCCAGCGCGATGCCGAGCACGAGGTCGATGACCGTGGAGATGCTGGCGTACTTGAGGCTGTTGGCGATCGCCGGGACCGTCAGGTCGTGGCCGAGCGCGATGCGGAAATTGTCGAGGTTCACGTGCCGCGGGAGCACCGTCGCGTACCAGTCGTTGGAAAACGCCACGAGCACGACGCCGAGGTGGGGCAGGATGGCGACGAAGGTGACGGTTGCGAACAGCGCCGTGCACAGCCACGCCCGACCCGGGCTGAGGGCCTTCGGGCCGCCGGAGGACGTCGCCTTCGCCATCATCGCGTAGGCATCGCGGCCGAAGAGCCCCTTGCCCAGCGCATAGAACATGACCGAGCTGACGAGCATCACGGCCACGAGGGCGTAAGGGAACGGGTTTCCGCCGATGTCCTTCAGGCCATAGAAAATCTGGACCGACGTCACCTTGGCGTAGTCGAAGATCAGCGCCACGCCGAGGTCCGTGAACGCCCAGATGAACACAATCGTGCCGCCGGCGAAGAGGCCCGACTTGATCAGCGGCAGGGTGATCTTGAAGAACTTCCGGAAGCCGGTGCAGCCGAGGTTCTCGGCCGCCTCCTCCATGGCGGGATCGATGTTGGCCAGCGCGGCGACCGCGTTGAGGTAGATGATCGGGTAGAGGCTGAACGCGTTGACGATCGCGATGCCGAGAAACTGGTTGGCGCCCAGCCAGTCGAAGGTCCAGCCGTGGGGCCGCAGCCCGAGGTCGATGATGAGGCTGTTCAGCGCGCCGTACTGCCCGAGGATCTGCTTGATGCCGATCGCGCCGACGAAGGGCGGGAGGATCATCGGGACGAGGATGAACGAGCCGAGGAAACCCTTCAGCGGGAACAGGCACCGGTCCGACACGTACGCCAGCGGCAGCGCGATGAGCAGCGCGAAGGTGGTGGTCGTGAGCGCCAGCAGGAACGAGTTGGCGAGCCCCCCGAGGTAGATCGGGTCGGTCAGCAGCGACCGCAGGTAGGCGAAGGTGAGGTGGCCGTCGGCGTCGATGAAGCCGCCCTTCAGGATCTGCAGGATCGGCCAGAGGAAGAAGGCGCAGAAAAACAGCAGCGTGAGGGCAAACACGGAGCGCGCGAAGTTCTGCGACATGCGGACCAAGGGATGGCCGCGCGGCCGGAGGCTGACAAGGAGGAAGGTGGCGGAGCCAAAGGCCAAAAGCCAATGGTCCAAACGCCAAAGACGACCGGACCCGAGCCGACCGCTACGCCGGTGGCGTTTGGCTACTGGGATTTGGCATTTGCCGCGCAAGCGGCCGAGGTGCCGCGCGAAGGCCGCCAGCGTGGCCGGGCTGACGTGGTGCTCGATGCCCTCGGCGTCGATCTCCGCGCTCTTCTCGGGCACCCCGATCGCCCGCAGGAAAGCCACCACGATCTCATGCCGCCGCGCACACTCGACCGCGAGCTTGCGCCCGGGGTCGGTCAGCTGGATCGCCTTGTACGGCCGCACGTGCACGTAGCCCTCGCGCTGCAGGCGCGCCAGGGTGCGGTTGACCGTCACGTGCGTGACGCCCAGCCGCCGGGCCAGGTCCACCACCCGGGCCTCGCCCTGCGCCACGGTGAGGTCCGCGATCGCCTCCACGTAGTCCTCGGCCGTCTCGGAGGCGTGTTCGCGGCGCGTCTGCTGCAGGCTCTCCGCCTGCAGGGCGGAGGGACGGATGCCGGGACGCGGGGGACGGGGCGCTCGCTGCATCCGCCCAGAGAGGCACCAAAGTGCGCACTTGACAAGTCGCCGGCCGGATGTAGCCAAGGCTACATCATGTTCGCCTTTTTGCGTCCCCTTGCGCCCGTCGCGCTGCTGCTCCTGCCGCTCACGGCGGCGCGCGCCCAGATCACCGAGACGCCGGAAACGGTGGCGCCGGGCCATTTCCTCCTCGAGATGGACGCGCTCTCGCTGACGGTCGACCACGAGTCCGGCTCGAAGTTCACCGCGTTCGGCGCGGCGTCGACGTTCCTGACCACGGGGGTGACGGACAATTGGGACGTCCAGGTCGGCGCGGAGCTGTTTCTCAGCCAGAAGTTCGACGCGGGCGGCCTGACCGAGCGCCACCGCGGCATCGGCGACGTCTATTTCCGCACGAAGTGGCGGTTCTACCAGGACACCGCGAGCGGCACCTCGGTCGCGCTGCTGCCCTACGTGAAGATGCCCACCAACACGGGCGGGGTGGGGAACAAGTCCGTCGAGGGCGGCCTGATCGTGCCCTGGACGACGCGGCTCTGGGGCGACTTCAACCTCCTGGCGATGGCGGAGCTCGACCTGACGCGCAACGACGCGGACGACGGCTACGACACCTTCCTCTACGCCACGGCTACGATGAGCCGCACGCTGACCAAGCGAATCGGGATCTATGGCGAGGCCACCTGGGGCAAGTCCTCGAGCGGCGCGCCGTTCGAAGGCCAGCTCGGCGGCGGCGTCACCTACGCGGTCTCGGACAATCTCTGGTGGGATTTCGCCATGTACCGCGGCCTCTCGAACGGTGCGCCGGACTGGAACCACGTGCTCCGCCTGAACATCTCATTCTGACCATGGAACCCGTCGTCACGGAAACCCCGCCGGCGGCCCCCGAACCGGGCTGGCGTCGCGCCCGCACCGTCGCGAGCCTGCCCGAGGTGCACGGCAGCGTGATCGTGCCATCCGGCGCCCCGTTCTGGCGCAAGCTCCTGGCTTTCGCCGGTCCCGGTTTCATGGTCGCGGTCGGTTACATGGACCCGGGCAACTGGGCCACGGACCTCGCGGGCGGCTCGAAGTTCGGTTACACGCTGCTCTCGGTCATCCTGATTTCCAACCTGATGGCGATCCTGCTGCAGCACCTGTGCGTGAAGCTGGGCATCGCCACGGGCCGCGACCTCGCCCAGGCCTGCCGCGACCACTACCCGCGCCCAGTGGTCTGGTTCCAGTGGATCCTCTGCGAACTGGCCATCGCCGCCTGCGACCTGGCGGAGGTGATCGGCTCGGCCATCGCGCTGCAGCTGCTGTTCGGCATCCCGCTCGTCTGGGGCTGCGTGATCACGGCGGCGGACGTGATGATCGTGCTGCTGCTGCAGCACCGGGGCTTCCGCTGGCTGGAGGCGGTGGTCATCGCGCTGATCCTGACGATCGGCACCTGCTTCGCGTTCGAGCTGTGGCTGGCCAAGCCGAGCCTCGCGGGCGTGATCGCGGGCTTCACCCCGAGCGTCGAGATCCTCCGCAATCCCGAGATGCTCTACGTCTCGATCGGCATCCTCGGCGCGACGGTGATGCCGCACAACCTCTACCTGCACTCGTCGATCGTGCAGAC
>CAYMSE010000045.1:0-5315 GCA_964392935.1 uncultured Oleiharenicola sp. | reverse complement strand
CGAAGCCCGCGAGGAGCAGCAGCACGGCCAGAGTCCAGACAACGTAGTCCACAGCCTGTACTACACGCGAGACCGGCCCGGGTTGCAAACGATCAGCCACGCGCGGCCCCGGTAACCCATTGGGTTACCGGGGATCCGGAGCGCGCGAATTGGGGCTTTGGTTTGGGCGAAATGTGCCGATGGCGGGGGGACCCCACCATGAGCTTGGGTCGCGACAGCATTATCTCCCTCGGCAGCAAACTCCCGCCGGCGCTCGGCATTTTCGGGCGGCTGCGGACCCTCCTCGACGATGCGGATTGCGACGTCGAGGACATCGCCGAGCTCCTCCACATGGACCCGGCGCTGACTTTCCAGGTGATCCGCCTGAGCAACAGCGCGCTCTATGGCCTCGGTTCGCGGTGCCACACCATCGACGAGGCGATTTCGCGCGTCGGCTTCGGCGAGATCCACCAGCTCGTCGGCCTGGTGATCTCGCGGCAGGTTTTCCAGGGCGATCTCACGCACTACGGCATCGCGGCCGGACGGCTGTGGGAGAACGCCGTGGCCGTCGGGTCCCTGGCGTCGGCCTTTGCGCAGCGCGCGGGCCAGCCCGCGGGCAGCCTCTATTCCGCCGGCCTGCTCCGGAACCTCGGCAAGATCGTCCTCAACAACCACCCGGCGGTCGTGCCGTATCCGGGCGAGGCGGTGGCGCCGGATCTCTTTGAGTGGGAGAAGGCCACCTACGGCACCACGTCGCCCGAGGCGACGGCGATGCTGCTCGACCACTGGCGGTTCCCCCTCGAGATCGCGGGGGCGATCTGCACCCATGCGACGCCGGAATCGGCGGCCGAGTTCTCTTCGGGCGCGGCCTTGCTCCACTTGGCCTGCTCGGTCGCGACCGAATGGGGCTGCACCTTCCCGGGTGAGGCGAAGCTCTGGCGGCGGGACCGGACGCTCTTCGGGCTCGCCGGCCTGGACCCCGACCTGCTCGAGGGCGCGGTGCAGGACGCCCGCCAGCAGTTCAGCCGGTTTGCGATGATCGAGTGGTCCCAGGCGGCCTAGGTCTCCTGTCAGAGTAAAATCACCGATATCGGGGTTGTCAGCGCGCAGGGCTTGCGCATGGTGGCGACCGATGCCCCCCCCAGCTCCCCACGAAGATCGGGTGCACAGCGAGGAGTTTTTGCACACGCTGATGCGCCGGCAACTGAAGCTCTCCATCGTCTGCGCGGCCGCGTTCCTGGTCGTGCTCCTCGGCCTGCCGCTGGCGAACTATTTCGCGCCGGCGCTGATGGCCACGCGCATCCTCGGGTTCACGCTGACGTGGTTCCTGCTCGGCGTGCTCTTCTTCCCGGCGGTGTGGGTCATTTCCTGGTACTTCATCCGCCGGTCCATCTGGCTGGAGGAGGACGAGGTCCGGCAGGTGAAACCGTCGACGCAGGAGCGCTGAGCCATGCCCAGTCACCTCACCCTGCCCCTCGCGCTGAGCACCGCCGGCGTCGATCCGATCATCTTCGCGTTCTCCTTCGTCACGGTGGCCGTGACCATCTGGATGGGTTTCCGCTCGGCGCGGACGGCCAAGACCACCAGCGACTTCTTCGTGGCCGGCCGCTCGGTGTCGGTCGGCTGGAACGCGTCCGCGATCTCGGGCGAGTACCTCTCGGCGGCGTCGTTCATGGGCATCGCCGGCATGGTGATGGCCAGCGGCTACGACGCGCTGTGGTACCCGGTGTGCTACGCCTGCGGCTACCTGTTCCTGCTGCTGTTCATCGCCGGGCCGCTGCGGCGCTTCGGCGCGTACACGATCCCGGATTTCGCGGAGGGCCGGTACGACTCGCCGTTGTTTCGCAAGATCGCCGTCTGCTTCGTGCTGTTCATCGGGTTCTTCTACACCATGCCGCAGATGAAGGGCGCGGGCACGACGCTCGCCTACATCTTCCCCGGCATGCCGTACTGGGGCGGCGTCGTGCTGGTGGGCGCGGTGATCACGCTCAACGTCGCGCTCGGCGGCATGAAGGGCATCACCCTGGTGCAGGCCTTCCAGTACTGGGCCAAGATGTTCGCGATCAGCGTGCCGGTCTTCGTGCTGATGTCGGTGTACGGGTTCTACGGCGCGCACCTCGGGGCGAACGACGGCCGCGTCGAAAAGCTGGCGCCCGGCGCCCCGGCCATCACGCAGACGGTCGAGCGCCGCCCGCTGGTCGAAAAGGCGCCGGCCGACACGCCGTGGATCTCCCCGTTCGGTCCGCTCACGACCAAGGCGGCGAAGTCCGCCGGGCTCAGCGCCGAGGAAACCAAGCCCTATTCGCTGCTCTACACCTACTCGCTCATCATCGCGCTGGTCTGCGGCACGGCCGGCCTGCCGCACATCCTGGTGCGCTTCTACACCAACCCCGACGGCGTCGCGGCCAAGCGCACGACGATGTGGGTGATGATCCTGATCGGCATCTTCTACGTGTTCCCGCCGGTGTTCGGCGTGATCGGACGCAACCTCATGCCGGAGCTGTACGCGGCGACGGGGGCCAAGGGCACCGACAAGATCGTGCTCGAGCTCCCGCGCGCCATCGGCGGCGTGTGGGGCAGCGTGCTCAGCGGCATCACCTGCGCGGGCGCGTTTGCGGCATTCATGAGCACCTTCAGCGGCCTGCTCGTCTCGATGACCGGCGCGCTGGCGCACGACGTCTACGGCCGCATCCTGCGGCCGCAGTCGTCGGCCAAGGAGCGGTTGTTCATGTTCAAGGTGTCCGCCGTCGTGATCGGCGGCGTGTCCATCCTGCTCGGCACGCAGGTCGAGCAACTGCAGATCAACTTCATGGTCGGCCAGGCCTTCGCCATCGCGGCGGCGAGCTACTTCCCGCTGCTCTTCATGAGCGTGTGGTGGCGCGGCATGACGATGACCGGGGCGGCGACGGGCATGCTGGGCGGCGGCCTGGCCGCGCTGGCCTGCACGACCATCACCAACCTCAGCGACCTGAAGATGGTCGACCTCGCCGGCTTCTGGAAAGCCAACCCGCTGCTCCGCATCCTCTGCGAGCAGCCCGCCATCTGGACGGTCCCGCTGGCCATCGGCCTGATGATCGTGGTCTCCAAGCTGACGGCGGCCAAGGTGCCGGCTGACGTGCGCATGAAGATGCTGGTGCTCCACGCCCCCGAGGCGCTCGGCCTCAAGCAGGAGTACATCCAGGAACACCAGGCCGGCGCCGGCCACTCGCGGCCGGGGCGGAACCGGCCGGCGGCACGCGCCCCTCCCTTCTTCCCGTGAAAACCCTGCTCCATCCCCGCGTTCTTCTCGCCGCGCTGACGCTCCTCGGCGCTGTCCGGTCCTCCGGTGCAACCGTCCCGCTGTTCGACGACCTCGGGCGGCATTCGCGCAAGATCACCACGAAGTCGGCCGAGGCCCAGCGCTACTTCGACCAGGGCCTGCGCCTGCTCTACGGTTTCAACCACGGCCTGGCCATCCGCTCGTTCCAGGAGGCGGCGCGGCTCGACCCCGAGTGCGCGATGGCGCACTGGGCCGTGGCGCTGGCCAACGGGCCGCACATCAATTTCCCGCTCGTGCCGCCGCCGAATGCCGCCGCCGCCTGGGAAGAACTCGGCCTCGCGCAGAAGTACGCCGCAGGCGCCTCGCCGGTGGAGCGGGACCTCATCACGGCCCTGGCCGCGCGCTACGCCAACCCGCAGCCGGACGACCGCAGCGGACTCGACCGGGCCTACGCCGACGCGATGCGCAAGGTCTGGCAGGCGCACCCGGACGACACCGACGTCGGGGTGCTGTTCGCCGAGGCGATGATGGACCTGCGGCCGTGGGACCAGTGGACGCCGGAAGGGCAGCCCCAGCCGGGCACGGACGAGATTCTTGCGACGCTCGACGCGGTGCTGAAGCTCGACCTCCAGCACCCGTTTGCGAACCACCTGTACGTCCACGCCGTCGAGGCGTCGTCGCATCCCGAGCGCGCGCTCGCGGCGGCGGATCGCCTTGGCAAGCTCCAGCCCGGCCTCGCGCACAACGTGCACATGCCGTCGCACATCTACATCCGCGTCGGCCGCTGGCAGCAGTCGATCGAGTCCAATCTCGCGGCGGTGGCGGCGGATCAGCGGTTCCGCGAGCGGCTGGGTCCGCCCTCCGGCTTCATCTGGGTCTATATCGCGCACAACCGGCACATGCTCGCCTACTCGGCGATGATGAGCGGGCAGGCCGCGCTGGCACTGGAGCACATCCGCGCCATGACCGCGGAGCTGCCCGACGATTTCCTGCAGGGCTTCGGCATGGAGGCCTTCATGGCGATGCCCTACGAGGTGATGGTCCGTTTCGGGCGCTGGGACGACATCCTCGCCGCCCCGGACCATCCCGAGTGGATGCCCTTCACGCGAGCCATGCGGCACGCCGCCCGCAGCCTGGCGCTGGCGGTGACGCGCGACACGAAGTCGGCCCGCGCCGAGCAGGAGCAGTTCCTCGCGTTCGCCAAGCAGGTGCCGGCGGACGCACTCGCCGGCAACAACACGAGCCAGCAGGTCCTCACGGTGGCGACACCGATGCTCGAGGGCGAACTGCTGTACCGCGAAGGCAAGGTGGAGGAGGCGCTGGCGAAGCTGCGCGAGGCGGTGAAGGCCGAGGATGCCTTGCGCTACGACGAGCCGCCGGGCTGGCTGCTGCCGGTGCGCCATGCGCTCGGCGCGACCCTCATGCAGGAGCAGCGCTTCGCCGAAGCGGAGCAGGTTTACCGCGACGACCTCGCGCGCCTGGCGAACGACGGCTGGGCGCTCTTCGGCCTGGCGGAGTCGCTGCGGCTGCAGCACAAGCTCGCCGCGGCGAAGGAGGTCGACGCGCAATTCGCGGCGGCGTGGACCCACGCCGACACGAAGCTCCGCAGCTCGTGCCTCTGCCAGCCGGGTTTGTAGGCGGCGCGGCGCCTCAGGTTTCCTCCGGCGGCGTGAAGCCCCGCCGGAGGACATTTTCCGCGATCAGGCGCGGGAAGAGGAAGTTCTCGAGGTATTCCCGGCCACCGGCCTTGGTGCCGCCGCCCGACATCTTGAAGCCGCCGAACGGGTGCCGTTGCACGATGGCGCCGGTGTTGCCGCGGTTGATGTAGAGGTTGCCGACGAGGAATTCCTCGCGGGCGCGCGCGATCGCGCGCGGGCTGCGCGAGAAGAAGCCGCCGGTGAGCGCGTAGTCATTGTCGTTGGCCATCGCGAAGGCCTCGTCGAGGTCCTTCGCCTTCAGGATCGCGACCACCGGGCCGAAAATCTCCTCGCGGACGATCTTATGGTGCGGCTGGCAGCCGGTGAACACGGTCGGCGGAACGTAGTAGCCGCCGCTGGCGACGGCCTCGGGCGACAGC
>CAYMSE010000044.1:0-4400 GCA_964392935.1 uncultured Oleiharenicola sp. | reverse complement strand
TCGCGCCGGCGGCGCGGGCGGCCACGGTGTCGTCGAAATGCTGGCCGTGGATGACGGGGTCCGTGGTGACCAATTGCCGGCGCCGGGCGGGCGGGATCACGGCGCAGTCGTCGCCGATGCCGAACGGCGCCGCGGGCGAGGCGTCGCCGAGCCAGCGGCGGATCGCGGGGATGAGGCGCACTTCGCCGTGGGCGGCGACGGAATCGCTCTTGCGGGCGGCAAACGGGCTCATGAGCTGACCTGTTGCAGGCCGGACAGGATGATCACGATGGTGTTCAGGTTGAACAGCCCGTGCGCCATGATCGGCACGCGGATGGATCCGGTCACCTCGTAGACGATGGCGAGCAGCATGCCGAGGACCGCGAGCGGGAGCAGGCCGGCCCAGTTCCCGTGGAGGGAGGCGAAGCAGAAGCCGCTCACGAGCAGCGCGGGGGTGCGCCCGAATTTCTGCCGCAGGTAACGGTAGATGCCGGCGCGAAAGATGAGTTCCTCGTAGATCGGCGCGCCGACGCACGCGATCAGCAGCATGCCGGCGACGACCAGCGGGGACTTGATCTCCTTGAAGAGCCCGATGAGATCCTGCGGCGCATCGGGGAGGCCGATGGCGCGCAGGAGCTGCGTCCAGCCCAAGCTGATGAGCGTGAGCACCGGCAGTGCGACCAGCAGCGTGGCGAAGGCGTAGCCGGTCGCCTCGGCCCAGGGGATCGTCTGCCGCGTGGCGCGGCCCGTCGGCAGATTGGGGCCGACTTGCCAGGACCGGAGGAGGTAGGGCAGGAGCAGGCGCCAGCCGACGAGGGCGCCGGCGTAGTTGGCGACGTTGAACACGATGAGCTGCAGCCCCTCATGGTCGGCCATGGCAGCGAGTTTCTTGCCCGCGAGGATCTGCACGACGGCGTTGCAGCCGAAGCCGGTGAGGAAGATGACCGCCACGCCCAGCACGAACTCCGCCGGCGCCACGGCGAGCTGGGGCAGGCTATGGGTGCCCAGCCAGCGCTGGCGCTGGCGCTGATTGAACAGCAGCCACAGCAGCAACCCGACACCGGTGAACAGGAGCGTGAGCTCCAGCACGGCGAGGAAAAGTTGGGCGGGTTCGGTCGGCATGACGAAACCCTATGCTTGGCAGGCGCGTGCCCGAATAACCATCCCGAAACGGCGTTCCCTCCCGCGACCGACAATCGTCAGCGCAAGGCGATCAGCTCGGCCGTCGGCGGCACGTCCTTGATGATTTGCGACGGTTGCGGGCCGACGCCCAGGTAGCGAAGCGTCGGCAGCGTGGCGGGCAGCTTCTCGGGGTAGGCGACCTCGACGATCGACCGCACCATCGCCGCGGTGTAGCGCTGGGCGTTCCGCGGCAGGTCGGCGAAGTGGCGCACGCCGGAAATGTCCTCGGTCCAGCCGGGATGGCGCGTGTACACCGGGCGCAGCGTCCGGCGCAGCGCCTCGTTGCGCGGCACGTGCGGGTAGCGCCGGCCGGCGGCGTCCTCGTAGGCGGTGCAGATCAGCAGTTCGTCGCCGCCCGTGAGGGCGTCGATTTTGTTGATCATCAGGTCCTGGAAGCCGCCGTAGCGCAGGGCATCGCCCTTCTCGACGGCGTCGTACCATCCGACCATGCGCTGGCGACCCGTGGTGGTGCCGAACTCGATCCGCTTGAGCCGTGCCGTGATGGGCAGCGCCTCGTCCATCTGCGTGAGGAACGTGTGCGTGCCGACCTTGGTGTCGTAGGCCTTGGCCACCGCGAAGGTGTGGATCGGCTGCACCGGCACGCCGGCGCTCTCGAAGAACTCCGGGGTGAAGGTGTGGGAAGCCGTGACGTTCGGCGAGTAGCCGTGGCGTTTGTCGAGCCAGTACGCCTGGCCGAATTCGCCGATGATGCTGCGGCCGGCCGCGAGTTCGCGCAGGACGAGTTCGCGCACCTCGCCGATGTTGCGCCGGAGCTGCTGGCCGGCCTCCCAGTACACGGCGGTGAGCCGGGCGACATCGAGCGTGAACGGCTGCGGTCCCTTGAAGCGGTGGAAATCGAAATCCTCCCGGGCGAAGAGGCCGAGCTCGACGGCCTCGGTGTTGGCGCGGGTTTCCGCGGCGCTCAGCTTCTCGAAGAACGCCTCCCAGGTGGCGGGCGTCACCTGGCAGACGTGCTGGATCGTGCGCAGGGCGCGGTCGGCGCGCGCCGCGAGCTTGCGGGCGAAGAAATTCGGGCCGCCGAGGAAGTCGGCGAACGTGATCTGCCACTGGCCGGTCTCGTCCTGGTAGGCGGGCGTGATGCCGCGGCCGGTGGAGCCGCGGGCCTCCTCCTGGAGCACGTTGACGCGGTAGTCCTCCCAGGCGAGGTCGAGCAGGCGGTGGGAGAGATCCGAGATCATCGTGCGCTCGTCGATGAGGAGCCGCGAGAAGATCGTGTAGCCCTTGGCCTCGAGCGGGCGACCCTCCCAGAGGATCTTGCGCGGGTCGGCGACGACGCCGGCGCCGATGGCGAGGTGCGGCACGGCTTTGGCGACGACGCCGGCGGGCAGGAGGTTGAGCTTGATGCCGCCGGCGGTGTGCCCGGAGTTCGAGCCGCCGTTGACCTTGAACACGACCGAGACCGGCGCCGGGGTGGCGCGCAATTCCTCGATGACCTCGGGAATCAACCGGCCCTTGCCTTCGTCACCGAAGGAAATGCCGACGTCGGCGATCAACTGGCTGCGGAAGGGGGGGAGAGGCATGCGGGTGCAGCCAGGAGACACCCCGGTTGCGGAACAGCAGAAACGCGAGCGGTGGGGTTCCGGCAAGGCAAAACACGGGTTATGTCGGAGCGTCGCGACCGCGGGCCGCGAAGTTCGGGAATGACTTGGCCGCGGAATTCGGCTTCTTGGATTACCTCCGGCCCGCCCATGTCTCCCCGCGACCTCCCACGTGCCCGCCGCCTGCTGTGCGACCTGCAGGATTGCATCCGCGACCGCCTGCTCGCCGCGCGCCGGCGCCAGGCCGGCACGTTTGCGCGCGTGGCCGCCGTCACGGCGGCGGACACCATCTACGAGGTCGACCGGCTGGGGGAGGAGGCGATCCTGGCCTGGTTCGAAACCGCGTGGCCGCGCAGCTGGCCGGTGGAGCTGGTCATGGAGGGGCTGCCGGGCGATGCGAGCGTGACGTTTCCGGCGGGAACGCCCGTCGCGCGGACGCGGTTCAAGTGCATCATCGACCCGATCGACGGGACGCGCTGCCTGATGTATGACAAGCGCAGCGCGTGGATCCTGGCCGGGCTGGCGCCGCAGCGCGGCGCGCGGACCAGCCTGCGCGACGTGGTCGTGGCGGCGATGACGGAGATCCCGACCTCGAAGCAAGGGCGATCGGACCAGCTGAGTGCGGTGCGCGGGAGTGGCGTCCGCGGCGAGTCAATCGACCTGCGGACGCGCCGTCGGACCGCGCTCCGCGTTTCGCCCAGCCGGGCGCGGGATTGTCGCGGCGGCTTCGCGTCGATCGCGCGCTTCTTCCCGGAGGGCCTGACGCTGCAGGCGCGGATCGAGGAGGAACTCTGGGCGGAGCTCTACGGGGTGGGGAAGATGGCGACGCCGCTGGTGTTCGGCGACCAATACCTCAGCACGGGGGGACAGCTGCACGAATTGATCGTCGGACACGATCGTTTCCTCGCGGACTTGCGGCCGCTGGCTTTCCGCAAGCTCGGCCTGACGTCGCCGCTCGTGTGCCATCCCTACGACGTGTGCACCGCCTTGATTGCACGGGAGGCGGGTTGCGTGGTGGAAGCCCCCCGGGGCGGTCCGTTGTCGCAACCGCTCGACACCACGTCGCCCGTGGCGTGGGTGGGCTACGCCAATCCGGCGATCGCGCGCCATGTGCGTCCGGTGCTGCAGCGAGTGATTCGCCGGCTGCTGTAAGCGGTTCCCGCATTCCGCGGTGGAGCACGTCGCCCTCCACACGCGCGACCCGGATCCGAAACGACCTCAGCCTCTGCCCGGTTGGCCGTAGTAGGCGTCCGGGCCGTGCTTCCGCTGGAAATGCTTGGCGAGCAGTTCGGGCTCGATGGTCTTGAGTTTCGGCGCGAGGGCGAGGGACATCAGCGCGAGGTGGGCGATGCACTCGACGGCGACGGCGACCTCGACGGCCTTGGCGACGGTCTGGCCCCAGGTGAACGGGGCATGCCGGTTGACGAGCACCGCCGGGAAATCGAGCGGATCGAGGTTGTCGTCGAGGAACCGCTCGACGATCACGTTGCCGGTCTCCCACTCGTAGGCGCCGCCGATTTCGGCCTTGGTCAGCTTGCGGGTGATCGGAATGTTGCCGTTGAAGTAGTCCGCGAGCGTCGTGACGAAGAGCGGAATCTCGCGGACCGCCTGGGCGAACGCGGTGGCGTGCGAGCTGTGGGTGTGCACGACCCCGCCGATCTGGTGGAAGGCGAGGAACAA
>CAYMSE010000043.1:0-9947 GCA_964392935.1 uncultured Oleiharenicola sp. | reverse complement strand
AACGTGGTCTCAAGCACGCCGGCGCGCGTGCAGCCGATGCCCCGTCCGTAGGAAAGCGCAAGCTTCTTGGCCGCGCCCGTCGCGTTTTGGTACACGGCGATCAGGCCGGGAACACCGCCACCCTCCTGGAAGACTTCGCGCACGCGATGGCCCGGCGATTTCGGCGCGATCATCGTCACGTCCACATTCTTGGGCGGCACGACCCCCTTGAAGCGGATGTTGAAGCCGTGCGCGAACATCAGCATCTTGCCCGCGGTCAGGTGCGGGGCGATCTCCTCGCGATAGAGCCGGGCCTGCACGTGATCCGGCACCAGGACCATGATGACGTCGGCCCAAGCGGCGACCTCGGCCACCGATCCGACGGACAAGCCGGCCTTCTTGGCCTTCGCCACGGACTTGCTGCCCGGGGCGAGGCCGACACGGACCCTTACGCCGCTGTCCTTGAGATTCAGCGCGTGGGCGTGGCCTTGGGAGCCGTAGCCGACGATCGCAACTTTCTTCGCCCGGATCAGCGAGAGGTTCGCGTCCTTGTCGTAGTAGATTTTAGCCATGATGGAGGGAAATGGAGGTTGGCGGTTCGTGGTTCGGAAACGGGGAAGGTCAGACGGACATCGAGAGACCGGAGGTGTCGTGGTGATGCTCCGGCTGGGTGCGGACCAGCGGCGGGGCCTCGGAGATCTGCTCATGGCCGCGCGCCATCGAGACGGCGCCGGTGCGCACCATCTCGGCAATGCCGTACGGGCGCACCACCATCTCGAATTTGCCGATCTTCTCAGGCGTGCCGGTCACCTCGACGGTGATGGTCTTCTCGTCGACGTCGACCACGCGGGCGCGGAAGACCTCGACGAGTTGCAGCACCTGCGAGCGCGTGTCGGGCGACACGGTGATCTTCACCAGCCCGAGTTCGCGCATCAGCGAGGCCTTGTGCGTGAGGTCGTCGACGCGCAGGACGTTCACCAGCTTGTAGAGGTTCGCCTCGACGATGCGGGCGCCGGCCTCGGTGGCGTCGACCACGACCGTCAGCCGCGACACGCCCGGCTGGTCGGTGCGGCCGACCGTGAGCGAATCGATGTTGAAGTTGCGGCGGCGGAAGAGCGAAGCGACGCGGTTGAGCACGCCGGGCACGTCTTCCACATAGGCGATGAGGGTATGTTTGGCCATGACGGGTAAGGGTTAGCGGCGGGACTTGGCGGGCTTGGCGGCGGGCTTCTTCGCCGGCGCGGGGGCGCGGGTGGACTTGGCGCTGGATTTCGGGGCGGCGCCGTTGGCCGCGGGCATCTCCCACTCCTTGTCGGAGCCGGATTCGAGCATCACGTCCTGCTTCGGCCGGCGGATCATCTTGTCGAGGTCGGCGCCGGCCGGGACCATCGGGAACACGGTGTCTTCCTTCTCGACCACGAAATCGATGACGACGGTGCCCTTGTCGGCGAGCGTCTTCTCGACCGTGGCCTTGACGTCGCTACGCTTGTCGCAGCGGAGTCCCTTCAGGCGGAACGCCTCGGCGAGCTTCACGAAGTCGGGGCCCGTCATCGGGGTCGCGGCGTAGCGCTTGTCGTAGAAGAATTCCTGCCACTGGCGGACCATGCCGAGGAAGGCGTTGTTGATGATGGCCACGTTGACCTTGATCCCCTCCTGCTCCGCGGTGGCGAGCTCGGGCATGGTCATCTGGAAGCCACCGTCGCCGACGACCACCCAGACGTCCTTGTCCGGGCACGCGAATTTCGCGCCGATCGCGGCCGGCAGGGCGAAGCCCATCGTGCCGAGGCCGCCCGAGGTGATGAGCGAGCGGGGCTTGTCGTGGCGGAAATACTGCGCCTCCCACATCTGGTGCTGGCCGACGTCGGTGACGACGATGGTGTCGCGCTTCTGCGTGAGCCGCCAGATGTCGTTGATGACATGCGCGGCGTAGAGGTGGCCGCTGTCGGGCAGGCTCTGGATGTCGCGGACGGCGGAGTCGCCGCGCGCCACGTTGATCGCGGCCCACCATTCGGCGTGATCGGCCTTCTTCACCTGCGGGAGGAGCTCGCCCAGCACTTCCTTCAGGTCGCCGATGAGCGCGACGTCCACCGGGACGTTCTTGTTCACCTCGGTGGGATCGATCTCGACGTGGATCTTCTTCGCGTTGAGCGCGTAGGTCTTGAGGTTGCCCGTCACGCGGTCGTCGAAACGCATGCCGAGCGCGATCAGCACGTCGGCCTGCTGGATCGCCTGGTTCACCCACGCCTCACCGTGCATGCCCATCATGCCGAGGTTCAGCGCGGACGACGCCGGGATGGCGCCGATGCCGAGCAGCGTCGTGCTGATCGGGATGTTCGCCTGGGCGGCGAGCGCGAGGACCTCCTTGGTTGAGCCGGACTTGATGATGCCCTGACCCGCGAGGATGAGCGGGCGCTTCGCGGAATTGATGAGCTCGGCGGCCCGGGCGAACTCGGATTCGGGGGCGTGATGATTCGGCCGGTAGCCCGGCAGTTTCGGCGCGGCGGCTTCCCAGTCGAACTCCGCCGTGAGCTGCTGCGCGTCCTTGGTGATGTCGACGAGCACCGGGCCGGGGCGGCCGCTCTTGGCGATGTAGAACGCCTCGCGGATCGCCCGCGCGATGTCGCCGGGCTTCGTCACGAGGTAGTTGTGCTTGGTGACGGGCAGCGTGACGCCCGTCACGTCGGTTTCCTGGAAGGCATCCGTGCCGATCGCCTTCGAGCCGACCTGGCCGGTGATGCACACGATCGGGGACGAATCCATCATCGCGGTGGCGATGCCCGTGACCATGTTGGTCGCGCCGGGGCCGGACGTCGCGATCGCGACGCCCACCTTGCCGCTGGCGCGCGCATAACCGTCGGCCATATGGGTCGCGCCCTGCTCGTGCCGCACGAGGACATGGTGGATCTTGGGGTACTTGGTCATGGCATCGTAGGTCGGCAGGATGGCGCCGCCCGGATACCCGAAGACCACGTCGACGCCCTCGCGCATGAGGCATTCCCAAACGATTTCTGCTCCGGTGAGTTTCATGGTGTCCCTTGTGGGTTGAGGTAAGGAAAGGTTCAGGTGGTCACCGCGACCGCCGACGCGGAAGAAACGGTGTTGGAGTACTTGGCCATGACGCCTCGATGGTAGCGCGGGGCCGGCGCCTTCCAGCCCGCGCGGCGGGTGGCGAGTTCGGCGGCCGGGATCTCGACCTGCAATTTACGGCTTGGCACGTCGATTTCGACGAGGTCGCCCTCCCGGACGAAGGCGATCAGCCCGCCGACAAAGGCCTCGGGGGCCACGTGGCCGATCGAGAAACCGCGCGTCGCACCGGAGAAGCGCCCGTCGGTCAGGAGCGCCACGCTGTCGGCCATGCCGGCGCCCGCGAGCGCGGCGGTCACGCCGAGCATCTCCCGCATGCCGGGGCCGCCCTTGGGCCCCTCGTAACGGATGATCACCACGTCGCCCGGCTTGATCCGGCCGGCGGTGGCGGCCGCCATCGCATCCTCCTCGTCGTCGAAGACGCGGGCCGGGCCCTTGAAATGCTGGATGCCGCTGCCGGCAACCTTGAGCACGCAGCCTTCCTCGGCGAGGTTGCCGCGCAGGATCACAAGCCCGCCGCTCGCCTTGAACGGCTTGCTGGTCGGACGGATCACCTGCTGGCCCGGGGTCTCGGCCGCATCGCGGACATCGTCACCGATGGTCCGGCCGGTGACCGTCCGGCACCCGGCGTGGAGCAAATTGCCCTCGAGCAGGCGGCGCAGGAGGAGCGAGATGCCGCCGGCCTTGTGCATCTCGACCGCCGTGTAGAGCCCGCCGGGCTTCAGCGTGGCGATGGTGGGCGTCTTGGCACTGATGGCGTCGAATTCGTCGATCTTGAGCGACACGTTGCATTCCTTCGCGAGCGCAAGCAGGTGCAGCACGGCGTTGGTGGAACCGCCGGAGGCCGCCACCGATGCGATCGCATTCTCGAACGCCTGCCGCGTCATGATCTGCAGCGGCTTGAGGTCCTTGCGCACGAGCTCCATCACCAGTTCGCCGCAGCGGAACGCCGCCTTGTTCTTCGCTTCGTCGACCGCCGGGATGCCATTGAGGCCGACCGGCGAGATGCCGATCGCCTCCATGACCGTCGCCATGGTGTTGGCGGTGAACTGGCCGCCGCAGGAACCCGCGGTCGGGCAGGCCGCGTTTTCCACGCAATGGAACTGTTTTTCGTCGATCTTGCCGGCCGAGAAGGCCCCGACCGCCTCAAACACGTCCTGCACGGTCAACGCCTTGCCGTTGAGGTCGCCGTGGTTGATGGAACCGCCGTACAGTGCCAGGCCGGGAATGTCACAGCGCGCGAGCGCCATCAGCACGCCGGGGTTGGTCTTGTCGCAACCCGAGAGACAGACGAGTCCGTCGAGGTAATTGCCCCGCACCACGAGCTCGATGGAGTCGGCAATCACTTCGCGGGAGATCAGCGAGGTCTTCATGCCCTCGGTACCCATCGTGATGCCATCGGAGATGGAAACCGTGTTGAACTCGAACGGCGTGCCGCCCGCGGCCCGAATGCCGGCCTTTACATGCTCGGCCAGCGTGCGCAGGTGGAAATTGCAGGGCCCGATCTCGGTCCAGGTGTTGGCAATGCCGATCAAGGGCTTCCGCAGGTCCTCGTCGGTAAAGCCGACCGCCTTGAGCATGGCGCGTGCGGGTGCCCGTTGGGGGCCTTCGGTGATCGCTTGGCTGTGACGTTTGCCGGAATCCATGGATAAAGGGTCAGTTAACGCTGCCGGGGCGGTTTCGGCAGGGCGAGAATTGGGTGATTTGGGTCCGCGTCATAAGCTGTGGGGAATAAAAAAGCCGCCCTTTTTTTGGGCGGCTTCCTCTTTGAGTCGTTTTCTCTTAGGAGCGTTTGGCTTCGGCGAGCCGCCCATGGTTGATTGGGTCGTTGGCGACGAGGGCCACGACGACGGTAATCAGCGCAATAAGGGCGACGTTGAGGATCATTGAAAGACGGCGGCGACGGTGCGTATCGACGCAAAGCGTGTCAACCTTAGGTTTTGATTTTCTTCGACCGCACCCGGAAAAATGTAAAACCCCGCGGCGCTCAACCGCGACCGCGGATGTTCTGCGCGAGACGGAGGATGTCCGCGAGCACGCCGGCCGCCGTGACCGCCCCACCCGCACCCGCGCCGCGCACCACCATCGGATACTCGCTGTAGCGTTCGGTGTGAAAGGCCACGAACGCCTCGGCGCCACGCAAGGCGGAGGCCGGATGCCCGGCGTCGACGTCCACCGGGCCCACCGTGACCTTCGCGCCGGGGGCGCCCGGCATGATGCGCGCGAGGTAGCGCGGGAGCCGGCCCTGCGCCTTGCTCGCCGAGACTTTCTGCGCGAACTCGGCGTCGAGGCCCTTGAGCGATTCGAGGAATTTCTCCGGGTCGGCCTGCTCGAGGTAGGACTCCGGCACGAACGGCTTCAGCTCCACGTCGGTGAGGTCGAGGCGCAGCCCGAGTTCGCGGGCAAGGATGACCGCCTTGCGCGCCACATCGAGGCCCGACAGGTCGTCGCGCGGATGCGGTTCGGTGTAGCCGAGCTCGCGGGCGCGGCGCACCGCCGCCGACAGCGCCGTGCCGTTGGCCAGCTGGTCGCAGAGGTAACCCAGCGTGCCCGAGAAAGCCCCTTCGATCGTGATGACGTGGTCGCCGGTGCGCACGAGGTTCTTCAGCGTCTCGATCACCGGCAGGGCGGCCCCGACCGTCGTCTCGTAGTGGTACGCGCGGAAATGGCGCCGCGCCTGGTTCAGCAGCTCGTCGCGCTCGGCCTGCGGCAAGGCGAGCGGCTGCTTGTTCGCGGAGACGACATTGACGCTGTGGTTGAACGCCGCCTGGTAGAGCCGCTCCATGCCGGGCGCGGCCGAGCAATCGACGAGCACGGGGTTCGGCAGGCGCGCCAGCTGCGGGAACAGCGAGATCACGTCCTTCACGACCTTGCCCTCGTCGAGGGCCTTCTTCTGCTGCGCGACCGCCTCCGCGGTGGCGATGCCCATCGGGTCGAACAGCACGCCGCCGCTGGAGCCGACCCCCACCAGGCGCACTTGGACGTCGTGCTCCCGCCCCAGCGCGCGGTTCTGCTGGTCGATTTGCTTCAACAGCGAGCCGCCGACGACTCCCTTGCCGAGCAGGAGCACGCTGATTTCGGTGTGCGAGAGGTTGAAGGCGCCGTGGACGGCGCGGACCGCGGTGGCGGTTTGGTCGGCGTCGACCACGCACGAAATGCTGCGGGCGGACGCGCCCTGCGCGAGCGCCCGGACGTTGATGCCGACGGAACCAATGGAATTGAGGAACCGGCCCGCGACGTTGGGCCGGCGGCCCATGTTCTCGCCGACGAGCGTGACCATCGTGACCGGGGAAAGCACGGGTTCGACCCGCAGGTCGCCGGTCTGGAGCTCCGGCGCGAGCGCCTCGACGATGCTCTTCTTCGCCTTGGCCTCGTCGGATTCGGGAATCACGACGGAAAACGACTGGCCGAGCGTCGACTCGGTGGTCATCCACACGCGCACCCCGACTTCGCCGAGCGCCGCCAGGATGCGGCCGCCGACCGGCTTGCTGAGTCCCGTGCGGCGGGACTGCACGCCGATGAGCGCCAGTCGCTCGAGGCTGGTGACGCACGTCGGGCGGTTCGGGTCCGGGTTGCCGGTGGCGTCGATGCGCGTGCCGGGTGCCTCGGGCTGCGTGGTGCTGCGGATGACGAGGGCGGCCCCGCACTCCCGCAACGGGATGATGGTGCGGGGGTGAAACATCCGCGTGCCGAAATAAGCCAGCTCCAGCGCCTCGTCGTAGGACAGCCGGTCGACCGGCGCCGCCTCGCGCACCAGCGCGGGATCGGCGGTCATGACGCCGAGCACGTCCGTCCACACCGTGACCGCGTTCGCCTGCAGCAGCCCGGCGACCAGCGTGGCGGTGTAGTCGGAGCCGTTGCGACCGAGCGTGGTCGTGTGGCCGTCCCGCGTGCGGCCGATGAACCCGGTGATGATCGGCACGCAGTCCGCCCATTTCTCCGCCAGCGGGGCGAAGCGCACGGCGGTCTCGGCCTTGTCGACCGTCGCGCTGCCGTGGATGGCGTCGGTGACGACGAAGTCGCGCGCATCCACCGGCACGGCGGTCACGCCGCGCTCGCTGAGGGCGCGCGCCACGATGGCAACGGAGATGCGCTCGCCCACGCTGATGATCGAATCGAGCGTGCGGGGGGAGCACTCGCGCGTGAGTTCGATGCCGGAAAGCAGGCGCTCGACCGGCGTGAGCACCTCGTCGAGGTCGTACTTGAAGTTCTTCTGGCCCTGTGCGCCCAGCACGGTGCGCGCCGTCGCGGTCGCGAGCTCCCGCACCTGGGTGAGTTCACGCCGGGCCTGGCTGATGTTGCCCTCCTCCGCCGAGCGGGCCGAGAGAATCAGCCAGTCGGTGCTGTCGCCGAGGGCGGAGACCACCACGGACAGCGGCCGCGGGCCGGCCGCGATCAGTTCAAGGACCTTGGGCAGACGGCCCGAGGTGCCGAGGGAGGAACCACCGAATTTATAGACCTGCCAGTTGCTCATGAGGGGGGATGCGGCAGGTGCAAAGCGCGAGTGATGATAGGGGCAAGCGTCTCCCACTCGATGAGAAACGCGTCGTGGCCGTGGATGCTGCGGATTGTGGCCCGGTCGACCGGGGCGCCGGCCTTGCGCAGGTGCGCAATCAGGGTCTCCGACTGGGCAGCCGGGAAGAGCTGGTCGGTATCCACGTCGGCGACGATCGCCGCGGCGCGGACCCGGCTGATCGCGGGCTTCGTGTCTCCCGGCAGCGGGAGCGTGAGGTCGTGGTGGTCCATCGCGTCCAGCTGCAGTTCGTAGGCGCGCACCGCGAAGCGATTGCGCAACTTCGCCCCCTGGTGCTCGAGGTAGCTGCGCACCGGGTGCGCCACGGAGGGCTGGGACGGACGCGGCTGCCGCACCTCGAGACCCGGTTCGGCCCGATAGGTGAGCACCGCGAGCTGCCGCGCAATTTCGAGCCCGCGGCCGATCTTGTCTGGATAGCCGGGATCGAGCCGCAGGATCTGGCGGGCCACATGGTTCCAGCCGACCACCCACGCGCTTGACGCCACGGTGGCGGCCACCGGCAGGATCCGCTCGAAGCGTTCCGGCGCGAGCGCGGCGAGGGCAAGCGTGACCATGCCACCGAGCGAACCGCCCGAGGTCAGGTGCACGCGGTTGATTCCGAGCCGGTCCAGGGCCTGGATGATCGCGTGCGCGATATCCAGGCTCGAGAGCTCGAGCTTCGGATCCTTCGGAAAGCCATCGACGCCCGGGCCGCTGCTGCCGTAGCAGGAACCCAGGTTGTTGAAGCAGAGGATGCGATGCTGATCCGGATCGAGCGCGCGGCCGGGTCCGATCACGGGTTCCCACCACCCGCCTTCCCCACCCGCCTGCGCGCTGCCCGTCAGGGCATGCACGAGCAGCACGGTGGGAACATCCGGGCGAAGAGCGTCGGGGGTGTCGCCTTCACGGCTCCACCACCAACCACGGGCACGATGCGAACGGACTACGCCACCCCGCACGAGGGCGAGGTCGGGCAAAGCCAGTTCGAAGGTACGCGGTGAAGCGGCAACAGTCGGCATGATGATGGCGTGCGGTCGGCTTCCATCTCAGGCGATCAGCGTGGTGACGCTGGTAAACGATTGCTGCGTGCCCGCCATGCCATCCGTCGCATAGTTACCTCCGTTCAGGAAGCACCCTAGGGACGAGGGCCGGTCGGAAAACGTGTTCATTGTCAGGGAAGGGTTGATTTTGTATTGCAGATAGGGGACGCCGATTGACCTGTCGAGACAAGGTATCGACGTGTCATAGGACGGACGGCGAACGAGCCGGGGGCGTTATGATTCCGGCTTGTTGCGCGCGCAGCGCCGACTACTGTGCGACCTCCCATGTCCAAACGTCGCCAACGCATCGTGCTCAAGTTCGGCTCCGGCATACTCGCGTCCGAGAAGGGCGTCGGCCTGAGCCGCCGGCAGATCGCGCGCCTGGCCCGCGAGGTCGGCACGCTGGTGCGCGCGGGGCACGAATGCGTGATCGTTTCGAGCGGGGCCGTGGCCGCGGGCCTCGCCACGCTCGGCCTGGCCGGCAAGCCCAAGGAACTCGCCGCGAAGCAGGCCTGCGCCGCCGTCGGGCAATCGCAGCTCATGCATGCGTACGCGAGCGCCTTCGCCAAGCAGGGCATCGCGGTCGCGCAGCTGCTGCTCACGCACAACGACCTCGACAGCCGCACGCGCCACGAGAATGCCCGCAACACGCTCTCGCACCTCCTCTCCCGCGGCAACGTGGTGCCGATCATCAACGAGAACGACTCGGTCGCCGTCGAGGAGCTCAACTTCGGCGACAACGACCGTCTCTCCGCCGAGGTCTCCATCCTCGTCGACGCCGACCTCCTCATCATTCTCACCAGCGTCGACGGCCTGCAGGATGCCGACGGCCGGGTGATCCCCGTGGTCCGGGACTTCCGCCAGGTGTCCGGCTTTGTCCGCTCCGACCAGGGGCGCGTTTCCACCGGCGGCATGGTCACGAAACTCCAGGCCGCGCAACTCGCGGTGGAGGCCGGCATCCCGGTGAACATCGCCAGCGGTCGCAGGGCGGGCCTGGTCTACGCCATCGTCGCGGGCAAGCGCACCGGCACGCATTTCCCGGCCAGGTAACGCCAGCGGAAAGCCCATCGCCATGAACCCTCTCCCCTCGGCATCGAGCGCACGGGATCCAGGTGCCGCTCTCTGGCAATACTCGCGCACTGGCGTATGGTTCCCAGGCGTCTTCCGCTGATGTCCTCACTCGCCCAACTTGTCGCCGATCTCGGAACCCAGGCCCGCGAGGCCGCCCGCACCCTCGCCACGACGCCGGCCGGGAAGATCGACGCCGGTCTCACGGCCATGGCCGCCGCGCTGCTCGCGGCCGAGGGCGAGATCCTGGCGGCCAACGCCAC
>CAYMSE010000042.1:0-4647 GCA_964392935.1 uncultured Oleiharenicola sp. | reverse complement strand
GGGGCGGCGATCGGGGGGGTGGAATGGCCCAGGGGGGTGAGAAAGCGGGCGACGAGGTGGGACGCGACGCGATCGAGCGGGAGCTGGCGCTGGGCGCCGCCGTTCTCCCACGCGGCTTTCGGCATGCCGTAGACGACGCAGGAGGCTTCATCCTGCGCAAAGGTGGACGCGCCCTTCTCGCGCAGGCGCAGCAGGCCCTCGGCCCCGTCGCGGCCCATGCCGGTCAGGATGCCCGCGATGGCATGCGGCGCGGCGCCACAGTCGGCGGCGGACTTGAACAGCAGGTCGACCGCCGGGCGCTGGTGCCAGACCTGCGGGCCGTCGGTGACGCGGACGCGGTAGTGGTCCTGGCACCAGGTCAGCAACAGGTGGAAATTGCCGGGCGCGATGAGCGCGGTGCCGGGCTCGAGGCGCTCGCCGTCGACCGCCTCGCGCACGGGGAACGCGCAGATGCCGTTCAGGCGGTCGGCGTAGGCCTTGGAAAAGCCCGCGGGGATGTGCTGCACGATCGCGATGCCGGGCAGGCCGGCGGGGAGGGCGGTGAGCACCTCGCGCAACGCCTCGGTGCCGCCGGTCGACGCCCCGAGGAGGATGCACGCGCGCGGATTGCGCCGCAGCGGCCCGGGCAGCACCTGGCGCAGCTGCACGTTGCCGGCGGGATTCGCCGCGGGCCGCAGCCGCGCGACGGCGGCGGACTTCACCAGCGCAATCAGGCGCGGGCCGAGCAGGCCGAACGAACTCGAGCCGTTCGGCTTGCCGAGCACGTCCACCGCGCCGAGGCGCAGCGCCTCGAGGGCGAAGTCGGACCCGCGCTGCGTCAGGGAGCTGAGCACGATGACGGGCATCGGCCGATGCTCCATGACGAGGCGCAGGAAGGTGAGCCCGTCCATGCGCGGCATCTCGAGGTCGAGCGTGAGGACGTCGGGCTTGAGCGAGCGGATGAGGTCGCGGGCCTGGTACGGGTCGGCCGCGGTGCCGACCACCTCGATCTCGTCGTCGCTGGCCAGGGTGTCGCGGGCGATCTTCCGCACGAAGGCGGAGTCGTCGACGACGAGCACGCGGATTTTGCGGATCGCGGCCATGGTCAGGAGGCCGGCGGCCGGCGGTACACCGCGGGCTGGACGATCTGCAGCGGGTGGCGGATGGCGGTTAGGCTCTCGGAGTGGCCGACGAGCAGGTAGCCGCCGGGGAGGAGGCGGCGCGTGAGCCGGTTCACCAGCTCCTCCTGCGTCGCGCGGTCGAAGTAGATCATGACGTTGCGGCAGAAGATGACGTGGAACGACTCGTTGAGCGGGGAGTCGCCCTCGAGGAGGTTGAGCTGGTGGAAGGACAGGCGGCTGCGCAGCTCGGCGCGCACGCGGTAGTTGCCGGCCTGCGGGCCGATGCCCTTCTGGAAATATCGCCGCACCATGCCGGCGGGCATCTTCTGCACCACGTCCTCGCGGTAGATGCCGTCCCGGGCCCGGCCCAGGATGCGGTGCGAGATGTCCGTGCACTGGATGTGCCAGTCCCACTGGGTCGAAAGCGTCTCTTGGAAGGTCATCGCGAGCGAGTAGGGCTCCTCGCCCGACGAGCAGGCGGCGCTCCACGCGAGCAGGCGCGGCCAGCGCTCGGCCTTCCGGCGCTCGAGCATCTCGGGCACGAGCCGGTCGCGCACGAAGTCGAAGTGCGCGTTCTCGCGGAAGAAGAACGTGTGGTTCGTCGAGATCGCGTCGATGAGGTGGGCGAGTTCCTCCTCGGCCGCGCCCGACTTCAGCAGCGCGCAGTAGTCGGACACGTTCGCCAGGTTGGTCGCGCGCAGGCGCTTGCCCAGACGGGCGGTCACCATCTCGCGCTTTCCAGCGTCGAGACAGATGCGGCTGCGTTGGTAGACTAGGTTACGGATGAATTCGAACTCGCTTTCCCTCATAAGGATTCCCCTTCGTCCATCGGCGCAAAAGACCTTGGATTAAGGGTGGTTGAGAAAAAACGGCGGGGTGGGGTGGCCCGCTTCCCGGCAATTTTTTCCCCTTGGCGTCGACGCGGCGGCGCGGTCGCGCACGCCGGCCGGTGTTAAATTTTTATCGCACTGACGCGCACCGTGTTCTGTGGCGGCGCGCCGCGCTGGCATGCGGCGTGTTAACACGCGGGCCAATGATCGATCCCATCTTCCAGTCCGACAACTACCAATTGGCGCGGAAGCTCCTCGATGCGTCCGCCCTGCGTCAGGAGGCGATCGCCTCGAACATCGCCAACGCCGAGACGCCGGGCTACCGCCGGCTCGACGTCGCCACCGACTTTGCCGAACAGCTCAAGGCCCGCAGCCGCACCGGCGAACTGCGCGGCGACACGGACGACCTCCAGCCGACGCTCGTCCAAGACCCGCACGCGCGCACCGTCCGCCCCGACGGCAACTCGGTCGACATCGAGAAGGAGCTCCTCGCGATGAACCGCAATTCCGTGGAGTACGAGTTCCTCACCGAGGTCGTCTCGAAGAACATCAAGCAACTCAAGATGGCCATCACCGGCCACTCGTCCTGATCCGCCCCATGAATCTCATTGCCGGCATCGATACCACCGCAGGCGCCCTGACCGCCCAGAAGCTCCGCCTCGACATCGTCGCCCAGAACATCGCCAACGCCCAGACCACCCGCACGCCCGAGGGCGGCCCCTACCGGCGCAAGATCATCTCCTTCGAGAACGAACTTGTGAAACGCGCCGGCGGCGCCCCGCTGCAGACCGTGCGCGTGGCCGGCATCACCGACGACAAGACGCCGGGCCAGTCCGTCTATAACCCGCAGCACCCCGATGCCGGCCCCGACGGCACCGTCGTGATGCCCAACGTCAACCTCGCCTTCGAGATGGTCGACCTCATCACCGCCTCCCGCGCCTACGAAGCCAACCTCTCCGTCGTGAAGAACAGCCGCACGCTCGCGATGAAGACCTTCGAAATCGGGAAGTGATCACTCGTTCCCGCATATCAGTGATTGGTTAACCGAGGTCTGCACATTGCCCCGCCCAGCAACTCGTAACGCCTAGCGAATATCCGCGAATCTCCCCGTGTCCCCCGTCGGCTCCATCAATCCCGCGCTCCCCGGCGTCCGCCTGTACCCCCTCGTGGGTGCCTCCGGCCGCCCCGCCATCGGCCCGTGGCCGGACGGCCTGCGCCTGGCGAAGCCCGCCGAGAGCTTCGGCACGATGCTCGACGGCCTGGTCACCAACGTCTCCAACAAGCAGACCGAGGCGGCGGAGCTGACGAAGCGCGTGCTGCTGGGCGACAGCGACCAGCTCCACCAGAGCGTCATCGCCATGCAGGAGGCCTCCGTCGCCTTCACCCTGATGGTCTATGTCCGCAACAAGCTCGTCGATTCCTACCAGGAACTCATGCGCATGCAGGTGTGAGCCCGCCCCTTCCGCCCCCTTTGCCTAACCCGCCCCCTTTTCCCGCGGCCAACGCCCCATGAAGAAATTCGCCCAGTCCCTCCTCGCCCTCTGGCAGCAGCTCGGTCTCAACCAGCGCGTCTCGCTGGTCGTCGCCGCGATGGCCGTCATCGGCGGCATGATCGCGGTCGTGCTGTGGTCCCGCCGCCCCGACTACCAGCTGCTCTACGCGCGCCTCGGCGACAAGGACTCCGCCGCCGTCATCAGCTACCTCCAGTCGCAGAACATTCCGCACCAGATCTCCGCCGGCGGCGCCACCGTCTCCGTGCCGGCCGACCGCGTGTACAAGCTCCGCATGGATCTCGCCGCCAAGGGCCTCCCCAGCGGCGAGGGCGTCGGCTTCGAGATCTTCGACAAGGGCCAGTTCGGCCTGAGCGACTTCGTGCAGCGCACCAACTACCTTCGCGCGCTGCAGGGCGAGCTCGCCCGCACCATCGCCCAGCTCTCGGGTGTGCGCGCCGCGCGCGTTATGATCGTCCAGCCCGAGAACCGCCTCCTCCTCACCGACCAGGGCGTCAAGCCCACCGCCTCCGTCTTCGTCGACATGGGCGGCGGCCGCCTCGAGACCGACCAGGTCAACGCCATCCGCCACCTCGTGGCCAACGCCGTCCAGGGCCTCGGGCCCGACCAGGTCGCGGTCGTCGACAACCGCGGCCACGTGCTGTCCGAGGAACTCAAGCAGGATCCGACGCTTGGCACCGCCTCCTCGCAGATGCGCTACAAGCAGCAGGTCGAGGACTACCTCTCCCACAAGGTCGAGACCATGCTCGCGCAGGTCATCGGCCCCGGCCAGGCCGTCGTCCGCGTCTCCGCCGAGATCGACACCGAGGCCACCCAGATCACCGCCGAGAAGTTCGACCCGGAAGGGCAGGTCGTGCGCACGCAGACGCAGACCGAGGACACCAACAACACCACCGAGACGCGCTCCGGCGGCGGCGCGGTGGGCGTCAGCGCCAACGTGCCCGAGAAGGCCGCGGGGACCGAGCAGGCCGCCGCCCGCCCGACCTCGAACAGCGAGCAGAACCGCAAGAACCGCACCACCACTTACGAGATCAACCGCACCCTCACCAACACCACGCGCAACCCGGGCACGATCAAGACCGTGACCGCGGCCGTCCTGGTGGCGCAGCGCCCGCCCGCGCTGCCGCCGGCCGGCGCCACCCCGCCCGCCGAGGGCCAGCCCGCCCCGCAGCCGCAGCCGCGCCCGCGGTCGGCGGACGAGCTCAA
>CAYMSE010000041.1:0-9293 GCA_964392935.1 uncultured Oleiharenicola sp. | reverse complement strand
AATGCTGGGAGGAAAGCACCCGGTTGAGGGAGTAACGCACTTCCGTGTCATCATCGATGACAAGAATACGGGGGACGGAGGCGGCTTCGGCCATGCGGGTTGGGCAATTTGATTGGTGCTTTCGGGACCGACGGCTCTACTTACCTCCCATGCTAGGCTGGTCAATTAACTTGTTTCGCGTCTTCGGCATCCAACTCTCCGTGCACAGCACGTTTTTCCTGCTGCTGGCCTACGCGGCCTACGAGGGCTGGAGCAACGGCGGCGGGCTGTCCGGCCTGTTGTGGAGCCTGCTGCTCGTGCTGTGCTTCTTCTTCTGCGTGCTGCTGCACGAGCTCGGGCATTCTCTGACCGCGCGCCGCTACGGCGTGCTGGTGCCGCGGATCCTGCTCCTGCCGATCGGCGGCATGGCGGAGTTCGATCGCGTGCCCCGCCAGCCGTCGGCCGAGTTCCTGATCACGATCGCCGGGCCGGCGGTGAACTTCGTGATCGCCGCCTGCCTCCTGCCCTTCGTGTTCGCCGGCGCCTTCGATCCGACGCCGGTGACGGAGTTCTCCCCGACGGAACTCACGGCCACGCTCTTCTGGTGGAACCTCGTGATGGGCATCTTCAACCTGGTGCCGGTCTACCCGATGGACGGCGGACGCATCCTGCGGTCGATCCTGGCGCTCTACCTGCCCTATCTTCGGGCCACCTGGTGGGCGGTGGTGGTGGCGCGCGTGGTCGCCCCGCTGCTCGCGGCGATCGGCTACTTTGTCTTCGATTCGGTCATGCTGCCCATCCTCTTCCTCTTCATCCTCTACGCGGGGACGATGGAGTATCGCGTCCTGTTGCGGCGCGAACAGGAGGCGGCCTACTGGGCCGAGGCGGCGCGTCGGATCGCAGCCAATCCGCCGCCACCCGAGACTCCCCCACCCGTCATCACGCACGGGCCGAACTAGGCGAAAATGACCGCGGCGGCGGACGCGAAAAACTCCTTGCGTTTGCTCCGCAAAAACTACTCTTAGGCCCTTCGCAAGGGCTCTTAGCTCAGTTGGTAGAGCGCCTCAATGGCATTGAGGAGGTCAGCGGTTCGAACCCGCTAGGGTCCACCACTTTGGAAAGCCGTCCCGCGGGACGGCTTTTCCGTTCAGGCGTCGTCCCGCATGCGGAAAGTGACGGTCCACGTGTCGGAGCGACGGTTCGGTGTGGGGCCGATCGAGCGCATCCGCAGGAACGCATCGAGCACGGAGTCGTCGAACGCCTTGTCGCCGGAGGACTTTGAGATGCGGGGATTGAGGATCGCGCCACCCGCCGTGATGTCGAAGGTAACCTTCGCCTCGAGGCGGTCGTTCACGCCCGGCGGGGGTTCATGCGCCTTCTTCAGCTCCTGGATCAGCATGGAAATGTAGGTGTTCATCGCATCCTGCTGCTCGCGCACGAGGGCTTTGCCTCCGCCGCCGCCGCGGGTGTTGGCCGTGGAGCCGCCCCGGACGCCCTGCGCGATGCCGGTCGCGTCGACGCGGGGTCCGCCGGCGGTACGGCGCGCGGTGGTCGGGGCGGGCTGCTTCGGCGTCGGGTGCTTCTTGAGGTATTCCCGATAGGACATCCGCTGGCTCTGCTTCATTTCCTTCGCCAGCGAGTTGTCGGGCTTCGCCTTCTCCGGCGCCTTCGGCTTGGGCTTCTCCACCGGCGGCGGTGTGGTTTCCTCGACCACCTTTTCCTCCCGTTGGGTCTGCACGGTCGGTTCGGGTTCCTCCGGCATCGTCGGGACGATCTCGGTCTTCGGGATCTCGAGCTTTACCGGGGTCTTCGTGTTGCCGAGGGCCGGGGCGACGAGTTCGTCGGGCGCGGTCGGCGGTCCGGCCACGAGTTCGAAAATGACCGGCGCCTCCTTCGCCTGCTTCGCCACGTACATCGTCGCGAGGAAGATGAGTCCCACCACGAAGGCGTGGAGGGTGAGCGAGACGAACAGCGAGTTGGCTGAGGTCGCGCGCATCGGTCGGGTTCAGCGCACCTCGGTGTCGAAGGTGATGCGCGTGAGGTTGTGCCGCTTCACCTCGTCCATCACCCGCACGACCTGCTGCCACTGGAGCGTCATGTCGGCACGGATGCGGATGACCGGCTGCTTCGGCCGGGCCGCCGCGGTCATGAGGTTGCGCGAGATCTCCGGCAGCGACATGCGCTGGCTGCCGTAGTAGAAGTTGCCGTCGCGATCGATGGAGATGGCGATGTACTCGGTGTCCGGCGGCGGCTTCTGCTGCTCGCGCTTGGTTTCGCCCGGAAGGTTCACCGGGATCGTCTGCTCCTGCTGGATCAGCGGGGTCGCGATCATGAAGATGATCAGGAGCGTGAACCCGAGGTCGACGAGGTTCGTGATGTTGAGCTCCGCGACCGGGTGGAGCGTGCGGGGACGGCGGAAGATGCGCGCCATGGCTCAGTCCACCTTGGCCTCGAGTTCGAGGCGGTCCGCGAGGCTGCTCGCGAAGTTCTCCAGTTCGGTGATCATGGTCTTCACGTTGCCGAGAAGGAAATTGTAGCCGAACACCGACGGGATTGCCACCACCAGGCCGGAGATCGTCGTGAGCAGCGCGGCCGACACGCCCGGCGCGAGCGTCTGGATGCTCGCGGTCTGCATGACCGAGACGGAGACGAACGCCTCCATCACGCCCCACACCGTGCCGAACAGGCCCATGAACGGCGCGCCCGACACGAGCGACGCGAGGATGATCATGCTCGCCTCGTAGCGCAGGGACTGCCGCGCGAGCGCGCGCTGGATGGCGTTCTCGGCGTGCTCCAGCCGGGAGCGCACCGTGTCCTCGCCCTTCTCCTTGCCGATCGCCGCGGCGCGCCAGTACGCCTCGAGCGCGTCGGCGAGCAGGTCGGCATACGGGATGTCGCGGCGGCTGCGCATGTTCTCCGGGAGGTCGAGGATGTGCCGCTCCTGCGCCAGCCGGCGCTCGAAGGCGAAGTTCAGCTCGCGCATGCGTTTCAACTCCGAGCGCTTGCCGATCATCACCGCCCAGGCGAAGATGCTGAATACGGCGAGGAGCGCGATGACCGACTGGCCGACGAGGTCGGTGGTGAGGAAGACCTGCCAGACGTTGACCACGGCAACCGGCAGAGGTGACAGAAAGAGGCTGGGCATGTGGGCGCAGTGTTGGCGCGTTTGCGCGGCCCAATCAACGGAATTTCTGATTTCCGCGGTCGGGTGCCGCCGCCACGCACCGACTCCGACCTCATCCGTGAATTTCGGTTGCGCGGGGCGCGCGCGATTGGTTCGCTCGGAGTCCGATCCCATCATGCCACTGAAATCCAAACCGTCCGGCAAATTGATCTCCTTCGAGGGCTCCGAAGGCAGCGGCAAGTCCACGCAGATCCAGCGCCTCGCGGCGCGGTTGCAGTCCTCCGGGCGGGAGGTCGTTGCCACGCGCGAGCCGGGCGGCACGGAGATCGGCGAGCAGATCCGGAACATCATCGTCCACAATTCCCGCGGCGACGAGATGTGCCCGGAGACCGAGCTGCTCCTGTTCACCGCCGCGCGCGCCCAGGTGGTCCGCGAGGTCATCGTCCCGGCCCTCAAGCGCGGGGCGATCGTCATCAGCGACCGGTTCCTCGACTCCTCGACCGTTTATCAGGGCGTCGCCCGCAATCTCGCGCTGGGCCCGGTGAGCGAGATCAACCGCTTCGCCGTGGGCAACGTCATGCCCGACCTCACCATCGTCATCGACGTCCCGACCGAGGTGAGCCTCCAGCGCGTGCGCCAGCGCGCGTCCGACCTGCCCGACCGCATGGAGCGCGAGAACATTTCGTTCTACAAGAAGGTCCGCGAAGGCTACCTGCTCCTGGAGCAGCAGTGGCCCGAGCGCGTCGTCGTGGTGGACGGCACCCTCTCCCCCGACGCGCTCGAGAAGAAGATCTGGGCGGTGGTGCAGAAGCGGGTCGCCTGACGCCCATGCCCGAGGTCCTCCCCTGGCCGGCCGCCCTTGCGGGCACCCCGACCGTGACCGTGATCGAGCGGGCGATCGAGCGGCAGCGCCTGGCCCACAGCCTCCTCCTGCACGGCGAAAACCTCAGCACCCTCGCATCCGTCGCCCATGCCATCGCGGACCGGCTGCTCAACGACCCGCGCGACCGCAGCCAGTACTTCGCCCCGAAGCAGCACCCGGACTTCCTCGCGCTGCGTCCGGCCGGCAAGTCGCGCCAAATCGGCGCCGACGCCACCCGCGAGGCCATCGGCCGCATCCAGGTCTCGCCGCAGATCTCCCGCCGCAAGGTGCTCGTCGTCTACGAGGCCGACCGGATGAACCTCTCCGCGGCGAACATCTTCCTCAAGACGCTCGAGGAGCCGACCGCCAGCACGACGATCCTGCTTCTCACCACCCGCCCCTACTCCCTGCTGCCGACGATCCGCAGCCGCTGCCTGCACTTCCGCTTCACCGATGCGGGACACGAGGCGCTCGCGGACGCGGACGAGGCGACGCGCGCCCTTTGGCGCGATACGCTCGCCCAGTACGCCCAGTGGCTCGCCCAGGCTTCCGCCGGCGTCACCGAGAAGCGCGCCGTGGCGGACCAGGTGCTGGGCGTCTACGGACTCATCACGCGCTTCAACGCCGTGCTCAACGCCGCCACGGACCAGATCTGGAAGCAGCAGAAAGGGAAACTGCCCGAGGACATCGACGACGAGGAGCAGGCCGCGATCGAGACCGGCATCGCCAACGGCGTGCGCGCGAAATTGTTCGCCGAGTTCGAGCAGGCCACCCGCGCCTTCGCGCAGCAGAAGCTGCTGGCAGACGACGCCGTCACGCGCCGCGCCGTGGTCGCCGCCATCGCGCAGCTCGAGCACGACTCCGGCCTCCTCCGCCTCAACCTGAACGAAGCGGCCGCCCTGGAGAATTTCCTGCTGTCGTCCCTCCGCATCTGGTCGCGGCGATGAAGCCGGCGGATGCATCCCGGCCCCCCACGCTGCTCGGCATCGCGTGGCCCATCTTCGTCGAGCAGAGCCTGCGCATCCTGATCGGCACGGTGGACACCTTCATGGTGAGCCACGTGTCCGACGGCGCGGTCGCCGCGCTGGGCGTCTCCCACCGCCTGATCATGACCGCGCTGATCTGCTTCAACTGCATCGGCGTGGGCACGAGCGTCGTCATCACCCACCACCTGGGCGCCGGGGACAAGAAGGGCGCGGAGGGCATCGCCGCCACCGCGCTGGGCGTGAACGTCTGGCTCGGCGTCATCGCCAGCGCCGTGGTCCTCGCCTTCAACGGACCGATCCTCCGGTTGATGCAGTTGCCGGAGACGCTGATGGTCTACGCCCTGCCCTTCCTGGGCATCATGGGCGGCACGCTGTTCCTCGAGGCGATCAACATCGCGATCGGCGCCATCCTGCGCGCCCACGGCAACACGCGGGACGTCATGTTCGTCACGGTCGGGCAGAACCTCATCAACATCCTCGGCAATTCGCTCGTGCTCTTCGGCTTCTTCGGCCTGCCGAAATTCGGCGTGCAGGGCGTCGCGTGCTCGAGCGCGTTCAGCCGGGTCGTGGCGACGACCGCGCTGCTCATCCTGCTCCACCGCCGCCTCGGCCTGATGCTGCGCCTCACCAGCCTGTGGCGGTTCTCGGTCGGGCGCATCCGTCGCATTCTGCACATCGGCCTGCCGGCCGCCGGCGAGAACATGAGCTACTGGCTGGCCTACCTGCTGGTCACGAGCTTCATCGCCCGCATGGGCGCCACGAGCCTGTCGATCATGGCCTACTCGCAGCAGGTGCAGGCGTTGGTGATCCTCTTCAGCCTTTCGCTGGGGCTCGGCACGGAGATCGTCGTCGGGCGCCTCATCGGCGCGGGGCAGTTCGACGCCGCGTACCGCCAGCTGCTGAGCAGCCTCAAGCTCTGCATCGTCCTCAGCGGCTGCGGCACGCTGATCATCGCCACCGTGGCGCCGCGCCTGGTCGGCCTGTTCACGCACGATCCCGAGGTGATCCGCGGCGGCACGCTGCTGCTGCGCATGTCGGTGATCCTGGAAATCGGGCGCGTCCTGAACATCGTCGTGATCAATTCGCTCCGCGCAACGGGCGACGTGCGCTTCCCCGTGACCGCCGGCGCGATCTGCATGTGGTGCCTCTGGGTGCCGAATGCCTGGTTCCTCGGCCTCCACCTCGGCTGGGGCCTAGTCGGCATCTGGATCGCGATGACCTGCGACGAGTGGCTGCGCGGCGTGCTGATGTACTACCGCTGGGTGAAGAAGCGCTGGCTGCCCGCCGCGGAGCGCAGCCGCGCGGCCGTCATGCGCGACCACGTGCCTCTGGTGGCGGAAACGTGATGAGACTTACGACTCATGATTTACGACTTACGATGTGCGACTCGTGACTGGATGATCAATCAGGCGAAGAAAAGCTGCACGTGCCCCACGCAATGAACTGCGCCGTCCGCCTCCCTTGGTTGCGGCGATGGGCAAATCACAAGTCGTAAGCCCCATTCCGCCCTCAGGTCGTCGGCCCGAGTTCAAGCATCAAGCGCACGAACTCCTCCCGCGCATCCATGTGCGGATTGTGCCCGGCCGCGGAGATCGTCTCGATCACCGCGCCCGGAAAATGGCGGCGGATGCCGGGGTGGTCCGCCGGCTGGATGTACTGGGAACGCCCGCCGGCGATGAACAAGGTCGGGCCCGCAAATCGGTCGCCGGCCTCGAGACAGTTGGCCTCCAGGGTCGGCAGCGCCTCGGTCAGCACCGGGAGATTGACCGTCCATCGCCACCCGCCGGCGTCGCCCCGCTCCAGGTTCGTGGTCAGGAACTTTCGCGTCCCGAGGTTCGGCACGCGGGCTTCGAAGCGCAGCTCGGCTTCCGCCCGGGACTGCAGGTGCTCCAGGTCGAGCTCGTTCATGGCGGCGAACTCGCCGCGATGGGCCACCCACGAGTAGCCCTTGGGCGCGATGTCGACCACGACCAGGCGCTCGACCAGCTCGGGATGCCGGCAGGCCAGCAGCATCGCGGTCTTCCCGCCCATGCTGTGGCCGGCCAAGGTCGCGCGGGCGAGCCCGTGCGCCTTCATCCACGCGGCGACGTCCGCGACCAGCACCGGATAATTCATCACGGGCTGGTGGGGCGACTTGCCGTGGTTCCGGGCGTCGAGCACGCGGACGTGCCAGCGGCGGGCGAGGTCGCGCCCGACGGTCTGCCAGTTGCGGGAGGAACCCAGCAGGCCGTGGAGCAGCACCAGCGGGGGGTGCCCGGCGCCGCCGAGATCGACGTGATGCAGAGGAACCATGAGGCACGAAGAACACGAAGCACCGCCCGGACCAAGGAGATTTTCGCCGCCCGGGCGGCGATTTTCTGCGTGCCCTTGGCGCTTCCGTGGTGCAAACACGCCACCCATGTCCGGCGAGAAGCTCACCCCGATGATGCAGCAGTACTTTGAGGTCAAACGCGGCCTCCCGGCGAACACGCTGCTGCTCTTCCGCCTCGGGGATTTCTTCGAGATGTTCTTCGAGGATGCGGAGGTCGGCGCGCGGCTCCTGGGCATCACGCTGACGCGGCGCCAGGACACGCCCATGTGCGGCATCCCGCACCACGCGCTGGAGAACTACGTGGCCAAGCTCCTCGCCGCGGGCAAGAAGGTCGCCATCTGCGACCAGTCCGAGCCCGCCAAGGCCGGCAAACTCGTCCGCCGCCAGCTCACGCGCATCCTCTCCCCCGGCACCACCCTCTCCGCCAGCCAGCTCGACGCCGCAAAGAACCACTACCTCTGCGCCCTCTCGCTCAACGACGCCGGCCTGCACGCGGCGTGGCTGGACCTCTCGACCGGCGAGTTCCGCCTCGCGAGCGAGCCGCGCCCGGAGAACCTGCTCCCCGTGCTCACCGCCCTCGACCCCGCGGAGCTCGTGCTCATCGAGGGCCAGCTGGAGAAATGGCGCACCGCGCCCCACGAGGAGCACGCCGTCCACGCGCTGCACCAGTTCTGCGCCCCGCGCCTGTGCAGCGAGCTGCCGGGCTACCACTTCGAGGTCGCAGGCGGCGCGCGCACCGTGATGGAGACGCTCGGCGTGCTTAACCTCCAGGGCTTCGGCCTCGCCCACACCCACCCCGCCCTCGGGGCGGCCGGCGCGCTGGTGTACTACGCCACCGAGAACCTCTGCGCCAAGCCCGAGAACCTTCGCTCGCTCCAGGAATACCGCAGCGCGCGCACGCTGCTGCTCGACCCGGCCACGCTGCGCAACCTCGAGATTTTTGCGTCCACGCGCGGCACCCGCGACGCCTCGCTCTTGGGCGCGATCGACCGCACCACCACCGCCGCCGGTTCGCGCCTCCTGGAACGCTGGCTGGCCGCGCCCGTCCTCGACCTCGCCGAGATTCACCGCCGCCAGGCCGTGGTCGGCGAGCTGATCGCCCAGCCGGGCGACCTCGCCGCCCTGCGCGAGTCGCTGAACAAGGTCCGCGACATCCCGCGCATCCTCGGCCGGCTTCAGAACCGGCTGCGCAACCCGCGCGAACTTGGCGGCGTGCGCGACACGCTCGCGCAGATCCCCGCGATCATCGCCGGCCTCGAGCAGCTCGACGCCCGCTTGGCGGGCCCGCGGAGCGGCGCGGTGGCTGGGCTCCGGCAGCGGCTGACGGACCAGCCGGCGTTGCGGGACCTGCTCGCCCGCGGCTTGGCGGACGAACTGCCGAACGACCTGCAGGACGGGAACTACATCCGCGCGGGCTACGACGCGGAACTGGATCGCCTGCGGGGCCTCACGACCGACAACAAGAGCTGGCTGTCGGACCTCGAGCGCAAGGAACAGGAGCGCACGGGCATCAAGAGCCTCAAGGTCCGCTACACCTCGGTGTTCGGCTACTACATCGAGGTCACCAAGGCCAACCTTGGCGCCGTGCCCGCGGACTACGTGCGCAAGCAGACCACCGCCGGGGGCGAACGCTTCGTCACCGAGGAGCTGAAACTGAAGGAGAAGGAGATCTTCTCCGCCGAGGAGAAGTCGCTCGCGCGGGAACTGGAGCTCTTTTCCTCGCTGGTCGCGGCCGTGCTCGCCGAGGCGCCGGCCCTGCACGCCACGGCCGACGCGCTGGCCGAGCTCGACCTGTTCGGCGGCTGGGCGGTGCTCGCGCGCGAATGGGACTATTGCCAGCCGCAGCTCGACGAGGGCGACGAGCTGGCCATCACCGACGGACGCCATCCGGTCGTCGAGCAGATGATGAAGACCGAGCGCCTCGGCCTGGCCGGCAGCCACACCTTCGTGCCGAACGACTCCGCGCTGTCCGCGTCGGGTCCGGCCCAGATCCAGCTCATCACCGGCCCGAACATGGCGGGCAAGTCGACC
>CAYMSE010000040.1:0-4432 GCA_964392935.1 uncultured Oleiharenicola sp. | reverse complement strand
GGCTTCGCGTTCATCAACCGCGCGTTCGGCCACTACGCCTGGGCCTACTGGATCATGATCGGCTGCAACGTGATCACGCCGCAGTTCTTCTGGTTCAAGAGCGTCCGCGAGAACACCACGCTGGTCTGGATCCTCTCGATCTTCGTCAACGTCGGCATGTGGTTCGAGCGCTTCGTGATCATCGTCACCTCGCTCGCCCGCGACTTCCTGCCCTCGAGCTGGGGCTACTACTCGCCCTCGATCGTCGAGATATTCACGTTCTTCGGCACCTTCGGCGTCTTCTCCTTCCTGTTCCTGCTCATCATCCGCTTCGTGCCGGTCATGCCGATGTCCGAGGTGAAGGCGGTCATCCCCCAGGCCGACCCGCACGGCTCGTCCCACCACTGAGGCCCCCGCCATGAGCAAGAACTACGGAATCATCGCCGCTTACGACACCGTGCCGGACCTTTACCACGCCTGTGAAAAGGTGCGGGACGCCGGCTACTCGCGCTGGGATGCGCTCACGCCCTTCCCGGTCCACGGCCTCGACTATGCCATGGGCATGCGCCGCTCCAAGCTCCCGCGCTTTTCGCTGGCGGGCGGCATCACCGGCTTCTGCACGGGCATGGGCTTCATCGCCTGGCTCGGCCTGTCGGAGTACCCGCTCGTCGTGGGCGGCAAGCCCTACTTCAGCCCGATGTTCGCGTTTCCGGTGTCCTACGAGCTGACCATCCTGTTCACCGCCTTTGCATCCATCGGCGGCATGTTCTTCCTCAACCGCCTGCCGATGCACTACCACCCGGTGCTGAAGGCCCCGCAATTCGTCCGCGCCACGGACGACCGTTTCTACATCGTGATCGAGTCGAACGACCCGAAATTCAACGCCGCCGACACCCGCGCCCTGCTCCAGCAGGCCGGCGGCAAGGACATCGCCGAAATCGAGGAATAAGATGCGTTACGCCTACTTCACCCTCGCGTTCCTCGTGGTGCTCCTGCTCTCGGTCATGGGCCTCCGCGGCAGCCTGTCGACGCGCCCGCCGGTCGAGTTGTTCCCGGACATGGACCACCAGGCCAAGTACAAGCCGCAGGCCGAGTCCAAGTTCTTCGCCGACGGCCGGGCCGACCGCCCGATCCCGCCCGGCACGGTCCCGTACGGCCGCGGCGTGGCCGGGTCCGTCACGGGTGCGGTTGCGCACGACGACGCCTTCCTCCGCGCGGATGATGCGCACTATGCGGGCAAGAACGCCGACGGCACCTTCGTGCGCGGCTTCCCCGACGCGATCGTCCTCAACGAGGCCCTCCTCCGCCGCGGGCAGAATCGCTACCAGATCTACTGCCTGCCCTGTCACGGTGCGCTCGGCGACGGCCAGGGTATCACCAAGTCCTACGGCATGGTGGCGACCCCGAGCTACCACGACGACCGGCTGCGCGGCATGCCCGAGGGCGAGATCTTCAACACGATCACGAACGGCAAGAACACGATGTTCCCGTACGGTGACAAGCTGAGCCCCGACGACCGCTGGGCGGTCGTCGCCTACGTGCGCGCCCTCCAGCGGGCGCACCATGCCTCCCTTGATGACGTTCCCCTCGAACAGCGCGGAGGGCTGAAGTGACATGAGTGCTTCCGCCGCTCCGGTTCCCATCTCCGCCCTGGCGACCCGTTTCCTCGGGGTCGGTCTCGCCGGCCTGGCGCTCACCGCCGTCGGGTTCTTCGCCTCGTCGGAGCCCGCCCAGCACGGTGTCGCCCTGTCGTATCTCGTGGGCCTCGCCTTCTGGATCGCCGTGGCCATCGGCATGCTGATGCTGGTGCTCATCCACCACATTTTCGATGCCGGCTGGTCGACCGTGATCCGCCGCCAGTTCGAGCACGGCCTCGCGTCGTTCACGTGGCTCTTCGTCCTTTTCGTCCCGCTGATCGTGTCCGCCTGGATGAAGCCCGGCTTCGTCTGGCCGTGGATGGACCTCGGCCACGAGTTACACGGCGGCCACACGGTCGGGGCTGATCCGCTCTACGTGAAGAAGGCCGGCTTCCTGAACCGGAACATGTTCACCGGGATGTCGGTGCTCTTCTTCGCCATCTGGATCTGGCTCTCCGCCCGCCTGCGCAAGGCGTCGTTCAGCCAGGACGCCGACGGCGACGCCAAGTGGACCTTCATGAACCGCAAGACCGCGGCCTTCGGCATCCCGCTGAACGCGCTGGCGCTGACCTTCGCGGCCATCTTCTGGATGAAGAGCCTCGAGTACCACTGGTTCTCCACCATGTACGGCGTGTGGTTCTTCGCCAATTGCCTGCGCGCCGCGCTCGCCATGGGCGTCGTGATCACCTGCTGGCTCTACGTCCGCGGCGACTACAAGGGCGTCTACAACACGAACCAGTTCCACTGCCTCACGGCGCTGGCCTTCGCCTTCGTGGTGTTCTGGGCCTACGTGACCTTCTCGCAGTACTTCCTCATCTGGAACGCCAACGTGCCGGAGGAGACCTTCTGGTACAACATCCGCGAGGTGAACGCGGACGGCAGCCCCAACCAGTGGAAGTACGTGGGCTTCCTGCTCCTCTTTGGCCACTTTTTCGTGCCGTTCCTCGCCTGGCTCATCTACCGCTTCAAGGCCCAGCGCCAGCCGGCCCTGATCATCAGCCTCTGGATCGCGCTCATCATCCTGGTGGACCTCTGCTACAACGTCCTGCCCGCGCTCCGCGACGAGCACCAGAATTCCCTGCCGTTCCTCTCGGTCAACCTGCTCTGGGTCCTGACGTCGGTCGTCGGCGTCGGCGGCATCTGCACGTGGTCCTATCTCCGGAGCTTCGGCACGACCAAGCTCATCCCGATCCGCGATCCCCGCATCGTCGAGTCGCTCACCCACCACGAGGCCACCGCCCCATGAGTGATTCCTCCGCCCAGTTTTCCTTTCCGCACCGCACGCCGGTGTTCACCGCCGTCGTCGTGATCCTCTGCTTCGCCGCCTTTGTGTGGCTGGCGAAGAAGATCTACACGCCGCACGCGTACATCGTGCAGGCCGTGGAGGGCGTCCGCACGCCCGCCGACCGCGCCAAGCTCCTGGCCGAGCACCGCCAGGCGGAACACGACGCCAACAGCTACGGCTGGGTCGACCAGAAGGCCGGGATCGCCCGCCTGCCGATCGACCGCGCCATCGAACTCACCGTCCGCGATCACGCGAAGAAGTAACCGCCGCGATGAATTCCTCCGCCACCAACAGTCGGGCCGAACAGCGCGAGATCGACGCGTCCGCGAAATGGCCCGTGCTCGCCTTCCTCGGCGCCGCCCTCGTCTGCCTCGTGCTGGGCGGGTTGCTCCAGCTGGCCGCCAACATGCAGCTGCACAGCCCGGGCTTCCTCGCCGACTGCGCGTGGACCACCCACGGCCGGCTCGCGCCCGCGGCCAAGAACCTCCTCGTCTACGGCTGGGGCTGCAACGCCGCGTTTGCCTTCAGCCTTTGGTTGATGGCGCGCCTGTCGGCCACGACCCTGCGCCACGGCGGCTGGCTGTTCGTCGCGGCCAAGTTCTGGAACCTCGGCGTGCTGCTGGGCGTGGCCGGGATCCTCGGGGGCTACTCCCGCTCGTTCGACCTGCTGGAAATGCCGCGGTTCGTCACGCTCCTGCTGCTCGGTTCCTACGCGCTGATCGGCGTCTGGGCGGTCACGACCTTCAGCATCCGCAACACCGAGAACGTCTACGCGTCGCAGTGGTACCTCTTTGGCGCCGCGTTCTGGTTCCCCTGGCTCTACTCGATCGCGCAGATCATGCTGTACCAGACCCCGGTGCGCGGTGTGCTCCAGCCGCTGGTCAACGCCTGGTACGTGAACGGGCTCTACGGCCTGTGGTTCGCCCCGCTCGCGCTGGCGGCCATCTACTACTTCCTGCCCAAGATCCTCGGCAAGCCGATCCACAACTATTACCTGGCGCCGCTCGCCTTCTGGTGGCTCGTGGCGTGCACGGCGCTCGCCGCCGGCAACCGCCTGATCGGTTCGCCGCTGCCGGTGTGGATCCCGACCATCGGCATCGTGGCCAGCATGCTAATCGTGCTCCCGCTCGTGATCTTCGGCCTCAACTTCCTCGGCACCCTGTCCGGCAGCGTCGGTGCGGCCTTCGCCAGCGTGACGCTGCGGTTCATCGTCCTCAGCCTCGCGGGCTTCTTCCTTTCCGCCCTGCTCGGCCTGGCGCTGTCGATGCGGAGTGTCGCCGCGGTGGTGCAGTTCACGGCCCTCACCGGCCTCCGTGACTGGCTCACGTTCTACGCCTGCTTCTCCACCGCGATGTTCGGCGCCGCCTACTTTTTCCTGCCGCGCCTCACCGGCCGCATCTGGCGCTCCGCCGCGCTCGTGCAGATCCACTTCGCCACCGCCGCACTCGGCATCGCCCTCTTGACCGTCGGCATGGCCGGCGCCGGCTGGCGCCATGGCACGCTCCTCGCCGAGGCCAGCGTGCCCTATGCC
>CAYMSE010000039.1:0-6230 GCA_964392935.1 uncultured Oleiharenicola sp. | reverse complement strand
CGGGCCGCGGCAAAATAATTCCAGTACTGCTCGAACAGCCCTTTCTTCAGGTCGCCGTAGCCGAGCCCGCCGGCCCGCAGCCGGTTCTCGTAATCGGTCGCGATGTCCGCCGGCGCCACGAGTTTCAGCAGCTGGATCGCGAGGTTCTTCTCGGCGTCGGGCTTGGGCTCCGCCGGCGTCCGCGAATCCATCACGATGCCCATGATCTTTTTCCGCGTGGCCTTTTCCTCGCCGAAAATGTCGATCGTGTTGCCGTAGCTCTTGGACATCTTCTGGCCGTCGAGGCCGGGGATGACCGCCACGCTCTCCGAGATCCGCTCTTCCGGGATCACGAAGGTCTCGCCGTAGGTCAGGTTGAACTTGATCGCGATGTCGCGCGTCATCTCCAGGTGCTGCTTCTGGTCCTTGCCGACCGGGACGACGTTGGTGTCGAACAGCAGGATGTCCGCCGCCATGAGCACGGGATAGGCGAAGAGGCCGAAGTTGGCCTCGAGGCCCTTCGCGATCTTGTCCTTGAAGCTGTGCGCGCGCTCGAGCAGGCCCATGGGGGCCAGCGTGCCGAGGAGCCACGTGAGCTCGCAGACCTCGGACACGTCGCTCTGCCGCCAGAAGACGGCCTTCGCCGGATCGAGCCCGCAGGCGAGCCAGTCGAGCGCGATGCCCTGCGTGAAGGCGCGCCGCTGCGCCGCGTCGGTCAGCGCGGTCATCGAATGGTAGTCCGCGATGAAGTAGAACGCATCGCCGCCGGCCTGCAGCTCGATGGCCGGGCGCATGGCGCCGAAATAATTGCCGATGTGGAGGGTGCCGGAGGGCGTGATGCCGGTGAGGACGCGGGGCATGGTTGGGTCTTTCTCTTTCTCTTAGTCGTTATCTTTCTCTGGAACCCGGAAGAGAGAACGAGAAAGAGGAAGAGAACGAGAAAGATTTTGTCTCAATCTCGCCGCGCAATCACCGCCACCGTCTGGCGCACGCGGGCGATGGAGTTGGCCGGGAGCACGCCGCCGAAGGCCATCGCCGGCATGACGAGGGCGCGCTTGCCCAGGACGCTGCCGGGATTGAGCACGGCGTTGCAGCCGACCTCGGCCTGGTCACCGAGGATCGCGCCGAACTTGCGCAGGCCGGTCCTCAGCGTGGCGTTTTCCATGCGCACGAGCACCTCCCCCTGGTCGAGCCGGAGGTTCGAGCAGATGGCGCCCGCCCCGAGGTGCGCGCGGTTGCCGAGGACCGAGTCCCCCACGTAGTTGAAATGCGGCGCCTGGACGCCGTCGAGGAGCAGGCAGTTCTTGAACTCGCTCGAATTGCCGAGCACGCAACCCTCGCCGACCAACACGTTGCCGCGGATGAACGCACCGGGCCGGATCTCCGTCCTCGCGCCGATCCAGGTCGGACCGAGGATCGTGGCGGAAGCCGGCAGCTTCACCGTGGGATGCAGCCAGACCGGACCCTCGACGTGGACGCCGACCGGGATCGCGAGTTCGAACGGGGCGTAGGAGGCGCCCTTCAGCGCGGCACCGATCTGCTTGATCCATTCCCAGGGCGCCGCGTCAGGGGAGAAATGGGCCGCAAAGCGCGCCAACGACGGGGGCAGGGCGAAGAAGTCCGATGCTTTCACGTCCGCGTTGATACCGAATTCGCCCGCGGAAACCAGCGGTTTTCGCGGGCCGCGGGCGCGGTCAGCCGGTGTTCTTCAGCCCGCCGGCGATGCCGTTGACGGTCAGCTCGAGCACGGCGCGGATGCCCTCGCGGTCCGCCTTGCGGACGCGGGGCGCGCGGCGGCGCTTGATCATCTCGACCTGCAGGTAATTCAGCGGGTCCACGTAGGGATTCCGCAGCTTGATCGAGCGTTCGAGCACCGGCTCGTTTTCCAACAGGTGCCCCTGCCCGGTGACCGCGAGGATCGCCCGCTCGGTCAGGCGGAACTCCGCCGTCAGGTGGTGCAGCACGCGCTCGCGGATGCGCTCGTCCTCGACCAAGCCCGCGTAAACCCGCGCGATCGACATGTCGGCCTTGCACAAGGTCAGCTGGGCATTGTCGACCGTGGTCTGGAAGAACGGCCAGCGCTCGTACATCTCGCGCAGGAGCTTCTCGCCGGCCGCACCTCGCGCCAGCACGGCGTTCATCCCGCTGCCCAGTCCGTACCACCCGGGAAAGTTGAAGCGGCTCTGCATCCAGGAGAACACCCACGGAATCGCGCGCAGGTCGGCGACGCTTGCGCTGCCCTTCTTCCGGTAGGTCGGACGCGAACCAAAGTTCAGCTCCCCGATCTCGTCGATCGGCGTGGCCTGGCGCCAAAACACCAGGAACTCGGGGTCGTCGTGCACGCAGGCGCGGTAGGCGCGCAACGCGGCCTGGCTCATCTCGTCCATCGCCGCCGACCAGCGTCCGGGCACCGCCCGGGCGCCGCGCTGGGCCTCGTTGGCGCCGAGCAGGACGCCGTAGGTCATCTGCTCCAGCACGCGGTGCGCGAGATCCGGATCGTGGTACCGGGTGGAAAGCACCTCGCCCTGTTCCGTCACGCGGATGCCGCCGTCGCGCAGGCCGACCGGCTGGGCGAGGATCGCCTTGGCGGCCGGGCCGCCGCCGCGCGCGATGCTGCCGCCGCGGCCATGGAAGAGGGTCACACGCATCCGGTGCTGCCGGCAGACCCGCATGATCGCGTCCTGCGCCTGGAACAGCGCCCAGTTGGCGGTCAGGTAGCCGCAGTCCTTGTTGCTGTCGGAATACCCCAGCATGACGTGCTGGTGCCGGTCGTTGCGGGCGAGTTCGGACGCGTAGGCCGGGTGGTTGAACAGCGCCGCCAGGATCGCGGGGGCGCGGCTGAGGTCGTCCAGCGTCTCGAAGAGCGGGGCGATCGGCAGGTGCACGCCGGCGAGCGCCTGCAGGTACCGCACCTCGAGGATGTCCGACACCTCGTTCGTCATGCTGATGATGTAGATGCCGAGGCAATCCGCGCCGTATTGCTGGCGCGCCCGCAGCGCCAGGCGCAGCGGCTCCACCACCGCGCGGGTTTCCGGCGACAGGCTCGAGATCCGCCCGGTCGGCAGCGGTTCCACCGTGCGCAGCGCCGCCGCGAGCAGCTCCCGCTTGCTGCGCTCGTCGAGCTGCTCGTAGTCGCGACGCCGCAGCAGTTCCGCGACCGCCCGGCCGTGCGGACCCGAGTGCTGCCGCAGGTCGAGGCGCGCCATGCCCAGGCCGAAGGTGTCGACGCAAGTCAGCGCGTCGCGCAACTCGCCGCAGGCCAGCGGGGCGGCCCGGTCGCGCAGCAGGTCCGATTCGATCTGCGCCAGGATCCCGCGCACATCCGGCGTCTTGATCTGCCGGGCGTCGGTCTCGCTGAGTTCCAGCAGGTCCGCGTCGCCCTGGGCCAGCAGGCGTTCGCGCAGGCTGCTGAGGATGATCCGGTACGGCTCCCGCGGATAGCGCTGCCCCACCCGCGCCATCAGGTCCGACGAGGCGCGGCATTCGTCGGCCATGCGGCGGATGGCCGGACTGAACCGCGCGCGCCGTTCCGAGACGGTGAGCGAGCCCGCCAGCTGGTAGAGCAGGTCGCCCACCTTGCGGATGGCCATGCGCCGGTTCATGCGGAGCACGTCGGCGGTCACGTCGGCGGTCACGCCCGGGTTGCCGTCGCGATCGCCGCCGATCCAGGAGCCGAACGAAAGCCAGCGATTGGGGGCGCGCACGCCCGGATAGTGGCGGTTCAGCGCATCCTGGAGGTCCGCGTGCAGCCGTGGCAGCAACGCATAGAGCGTCCGGTCGAAATACCACAGCCCGGTGCGGGCCTCGTCGGCGACCTCGGGGCGCGCAGTGCGGCTGCGGTCGGTCAGCCAGAGGGAGACGATCTCCCGGCGGATCACGTCGGGTGCATGCTGGATCTCCTCGAGCGAGTGCCGCCGGAGGATCTCGGCCAGCGTGGCGAGCTTCTCCAGCATGGTGCGGCGCTTGGACTCGGTCGGGTGCGCGGTGAAGACGAGCTCGATGGACAGCTGGCGCACGAGCTTCTGCATCGCCTGCTTCGAGACACCCGCCTGCCTGAGCTCGACGATGGCGGCCTCGATCGATTCACGCTGCGGCTCGCTCGCCTCGCCGGCCGCCACGGCCTGGCGGTGGCGGTGGTTGCGCTCCCGGAGGAGGCGGATGCGGAAGTTCTCCTCGGCCAGGTTCACCAGCTCGAAGTAGAGGGTGAAGGCCATCGCCTGGTTGAAGGCCTCGGCCGCGCTCAGCCGGCTCACCGCCTGGGCCAGGTCGCGCGCGGCGGCCGTGTCGCCCGCGCGGCTGTTCTTCGCCAGCTGGCGCAGCGACTCGACCATCTCCAGGGTCTTTTCCCCTTCCAGCGCGGCGATGGTCCGCCCCAACGTCGCGCCCAGGCTGCGTACTTCGGCACGCAGGTCGGCGAGGTGGTCGAGGGCCTTGTGGGAGACCATGCGGGGCAGCAAGTACGCAACTATTGGGCCCCGGCGGAAGCGATTTTTTCCGGCCGCGCTGTCATAACCCGGCGGTCAGCGCCACTCATGCCGGGGGTAGCGGCGGGAGAGCTCGGGCTTGATCTTCGGGTAGACCTCGCGCCAGAAATTCGAGAGGTCGTCCGTGACCTGGATCGGGCGCTGGTTGGGGGCGAGCACCTCGATCTTCACCGGCACGCGGCCGTGGCCGAGCGTGAAGGTCGAGTTCACGCCGTACAGCTCCTGGATGCGCGCGCTCAGGACCGGGGGGCCGTCCTTGTGGTAGGTGAGGCGGGCCTTCCGGCCGTTGGCCATGACCAGCCGCTCCGGCAGGTAGTCGTCGAGCACGGCGAGTTGCTCGGCCAGCAGCCAGTCGCGCAGGACGGGCATGACCGGCTTGTCCTTCAATTCGCGGGCGCCGTGGCTGCCGTAGCAGATCTGCTCGATCAGGGTCGCCCGGTCGGCCGCGGTGATCGGGTTGACCTCGAGTTCGGGCCACCACTTCGCGAGGCAGTTGACGCGGACGATCCATTGCTCGACCGCCTCGTTCCACTCGGTGAGCACGATGTTCCCGGCCATGACCTCCCGGGCGAGGATCGTCGCCGCCTCGCCGTCGGGGGGCTCCTCCGCCGTCTGCTTGGACTCGAGCACGAGGTCGCGGAAGCGCCGCTCCTTGCGCGCCAGGACGCGCCGGGCGGTCTCGTCATAGGCGACGCCGCCGGCGTCGACGAAGTCCTCGGGAAACAGTTCCTTCAGCCAGGCCTCCTCGACCGCCGTGCACAGGTTCAGCAGCGTGTTCACCTCGCCCCGGCTCTCGATCTCGGTGATCTCGGCCGCCACGAGGAGCGGCGCCTGGTCGATGCAACTCTCGCGCGCGAGCAGGCCGCGGCGCTTGTGCACGAGTTCGCAGCGCAGGGTGCCCTTGTCCAGGCGGCGCGCCAGGTGGTCGCTGAAACCGACGAGGACGCATTTCCGCACGGCCACGCCGTCGATGCGCTTCTCGGCCACGTCCAGCTTCTCCGCCTGCGCAATCTCGAGGAACTGCTCGAACAGCGGACCGACCTGTCGCGCCCCCTGCACATGGATGCCCAGCCGGCGACAGGCGTCACCCTGGTAGTTCGCCTTGTCCGCGTAGCGCCACGCCCGCATCAGCAGGAAGAAATCCGACTCGTGCTCCTCGCCGAAGAGCTCGTCGCGCGCCTCCTGCGTGCGCTTGTCGACGTTGCGGAGCAGGAAGTTCCGCCCCTGGGTCAGCGCGGCCATCAGCGCCACGGAGCGCACGCAGCCATAGTCCTGCGCCGCCAGGAACATGCGCGCGTAGCGCGGGTGCATGGGGAACTTCAGCATCCGGCGACCCAGATCCGTGATGCCCTTGCCGGGACCGTGGAGCGCCGCGAGGTCCTCGAGCAGCGATTCCGCCCGTTCCAGCGATTTCGGTTCCGGCCTTTCCAGCCAGGGAAAGTTGAAGATGTCGTCGATGCCCGCCGCCTTCAGGGTCAGCACGACCTCGGCGAGGTCCAGGCGCTTCACCTCGGGCAGTTCCTGCACTGGACGCTGCGAGTGCTCGCGCTCGGTCCAGAGGCGCACGCCGACGCCCGGCGCGGTGCGACCCGCGCGACCGGCCCGCTGGTCGGCCGAGGCGATGCTGATTTTCTCGATGAGGAGGGTATTGATGCCCCGGTGCGGGTCGAACCGCGCGACGCGCGCCAGGCCGCAATCGACGACGACGGTCACGCCGTCGATGGTGAGCGAGGTTTCCGCCACGTTGGTCGACACGATGATCTTCCG
>CAYMSE010000038.1:0-7232 GCA_964392935.1 uncultured Oleiharenicola sp. | reverse complement strand
GTTTAAGTAGAATTGTAGCCGCCATCCCATGTAGGTCGGGGTTCATCCCCGACTGTCGGGCGTAAAGCCCGACCTACACATGCGGCTACGAAATTCTTGAAACCGCCCTAGTTCTTCTCCGCCACCCAGACGCGCATGGGCGCGAGGCCGCGGTTGTTCCAGGCGAAGTACGGGATGGCCTCGGCGCCATCGACGCGCAGCACCTCGACGCCGCCCAGCAGGTCCGGCCGGAAATCAACGCGTGCTTCCGCCCGGGTCGCGACTGTGGCCGGGACCGGACTGACTCCGCCGTCAAAACAGAAGACGATCGGGCCGCGCTCGAACGCAATCTCGCCCTTCGTGGCCGCGATGTTCTCGTTGCCCCGCACCTGCCGCACCGGCATCGGCAGGTCGATCTCCACCTGGTCCCCCGCCCGCCACTCGCGTGCGATGGTGACGTACCCATGGTCGACGACCGCCGGGACCTCCTGCCCCGCGACCCGCACCGCCCAGGCCGCCGGCTTTGGGTCGGCGTAGGCATAGAGGTCGGACGGCAGCGCCTCGCCCCGCACCCAACCGGGAATCCGCAGCCGCAGTGCGAATCGGGTCGGCTGGGCCGGCGCCACCTGCAGCGTCACCCGGCCCGACCAGGGATAGTCGGTAACCTGCGTCAGCTTCACGCCGATCTTGCCGACCTGCGCCTCGCCCTCGCTCTGGGCGTAGACGTTCACGTAGAGGGCGTCGTCCTTCACCGCGTAGAAATAGCCGGTGAGAGAGGCGAGCGTCCGCATGAGGTTCGGCGGACAGCACGCGCAACCGAACCACGGCGCCCGTCCCGCGAACCCGTGGTTGTTCTTCGCGCTGCCGTCGTACGCGAGCGGGTTCGGGTAAAAGAAGCGGTCGCCCGACACCGACACGCCGCTGAGGAAGCCGTTGTACGCGGTGCGTTCGAACACATCCATGTACTTCGCGTCGCCCGTGAGGAGGAACATGCGGTGGTTCCACATCATCAGCGCGAGCGCGGCGCAGGTTTCGTTGTAGCCGTCGTGCCGCAGGTCGTAGGCCGGGCCGTACGCCTCGCCGTTCGCCAGCGCCCCGACCCCGCCGGTCAAATAGAGCTTCTTGGTAACTACATCGCCCCAGATCCGGGTGATCGCGGCCAGGTAGCGCTGGTCGCCGGTCAGCGCCGCGACGTCGGCCATGCCGGCGTAGAGGTAGTTCGCGCGGACGGCGTGCCCGACGGCCTCGACCTGATCGACCACCAGGCTCTGCTGTTGGTTGTACGCCGGGCCCTTGGGTCCGCGGGCGTCCAGGAATTCCTTCGCGAGCGCCAGCCAGCGCGCGTCGCCCGTCACGCGGTAAAGCCGCACGAGGCCCATCTCGACGATCTCGTGTCCGGGCGCCAGCCGGCGCCGGCCTTCGCCGAAGGTCCGCCACAGGAGCTCCGCGTTGCGAAGGCAGACGTCGAGCAGCGTGCGCTTGCCCGTCGCCTGGAAATACGCGACGCCCGACTCATAGAGGTGGCCGGCGTTGTACAGCTCGTGGCTGAGCTTCGGATCCTCGTCCCAGCGGTTCTGCCCGATCCATTTGTGCCCGGGCGTATCCGGATGCATCGTGCGGAACGTGTAGAGGTAGCCGTCGGGTTCCTGCGCGGCGGCGATGCGATCGATCCAGCCATCGAGCCGGGCCTCGAGCTGCGCGTCCCGCTGCATGCTGAGCACGTACGCCGCGCCCTCGATCGCCTTGTAGGCGTCGGTGTCGTCGAAGGGGTAGATTGTCGGCGGCTGGATCTGGAAATCCTTCTCGCCCGCCGCGCGACGCCGCATGACCTCGGCGGCGAGGTCGAAGTTCTTCAGCCGCCCCGACTCCTCGCATTGCTGGAGCGCGAACGGCACGGTGACCCGGCGGTTGATTTCCTGCTTCTGCTGCCAGAACCCGCCGGTCGTGCGAACCGCGGTGAATGGCACCGGTTGGAAGGGGTAGTCGGCGGCGCGCAGGACGCAGGCCAGCGTCAGCGCCACGAGGGCGAGGGGGAGACGGGGCATGCCGCCATGATCGCCGGCCGCGACGCTGCCGCAAGCGCGCGCGCCGGCGGCATCGTGGTACCGTCAAGTGGACGGCGGCCGTCGAACCGGAGGGACCCGGCGCACTCCGTCCACGGACGATCCGGTCGCGTCAGAACTTCACTTCCACGCCGGCAAACGCCCCGAGCCCGAGTTGCGGGTAGCCGTTCACCTGCGCGTAGTCCTCGTCGAGGAGATTCTCGACGCGGGCCTTCACGGTGACGCGGGGCGTCGCCGCCCACGCCCCGTAGATCCGCACGACGGCGTAGTTCTCGCCCTTGATCGTGTCGAAGGTGGCCGCGTCGACGTCGAGCTTGTCGTCCGCGAACGCCACCCCCGTGCCGGCGCTGAACCCGTTGCCGAAGTCGTGCCACAGATCCAGCGAACCGCTGTGCCGCGGACGCCGCAGCAGCCGGGTGCCGCCGGTCACGTCGTCCGCCTCGAGGTAGGTGTAGGCCAGCCGCACCTCGATCTTCCCCGGCACGGTGAACTTGCCGGAGAGCTCCAGGCCCTGGGTGCGGGCGCGGCCGACGTTCTTCACCGTGCTGGGAAACGACGCGAAGTCGAAGGTCACGAGGTCGCGGATGCGCGAGTCGAACCAGGTCGCACTGAGCACGCCTTGCTTGTCGGCGAAGAAGTAATCAACGCCGGCGTCCCACCCGCGCGCGCGCTCCGCCTTCAGGTCCGGGTTGCCGACGTAGAACGCGCTCTGCCCGTAGAGGTCGAGGAAGCTCGGCGAGCGGAACGCCGTGCCGTAACTGGCGCGGAGCTTCCAGCGGGCATCATGCGTCAGCCACGCCGCGGTCACGCGGCCCGTCGTCGCGCGTCCAAACGTGTCGAAGTCGTCGTTGCGCAGGCCGCCGGTGAGGAAGACGTGCTCCACGGGCGTCCATTCGTCCTGCACGAAGACGGCGAGCAGCTGCTGCCGGCGGTTGATGTCGCCGAAGCCGGTGTTGCGCGTCGTGTTCAACTCGCCGGTCGCGCCGCCGGTCAGGCGGTGGTGCTCGCTGGCCGTCCACGTGGTCTGCCCGTCGAGCACGGCGCGGCGGTTCTTCACCAGCGTGGTGGCGGTGCCGGTGTCGGAGACGTACCGGCGGTCCTGTCCGCCGAGCACCACCTTGCCGGTCAACTCCGGCCGCGGTGTGAAGGTCGCGAACACCGTCGCCAGCTGGTTGCTCTCGCGCTCCTCGTTGTCGGGGTCGTTGGCGCCGAAGCCCGCGTTGGGGCCGGGCGAGCCGTACACGCCGATGAAACCGCGCCAGGTCGCACCGACGGAGACCACGGGCGACAGCTTCCGGTCGAGGCGAGCGGTGAACGTCGTGCTGTCGAATCGGTTGTTCGGCCGCTCGTTGTCGGTGTGTCCACCGACGACCGACACGGCGTAGCCGCCCGCCTCGTCGCCCGCCTGCGCCAGCGCCGCGCCCTGGATCGTGCCGAAGGAGCCGCCGTCGACGGAGACGCGGCGCTGCGCCGAACCGCGACCGGGTTGGCTGGCGAGGGCGACGACGCCGCCGACCGCCTCGCCGCCGTACAGCGTGCTCTGCGGTCCGTGGGAGAGCTCGAGGTTGTCGCAGGCGCCGAGGCAACCGCCGCCCAGCACGACCTGGTAGTCGGTGTTGGGGTCGTTGAACCGGATGCCGTCTACGAGGAACAGCACTTGGTTGGAGTTGGCGCCGCGCAGGAAGAGCGACGCGATGCCGCCCGGGGCGCCGGAGGCCGCGGCGGGGGCGCCGGCGAGGCCGCCGAGCGCCGAGCCGAGCGACGTGAGCTGCATGCGCGCGAGCTCCGCGGCGCCGAGCGTTTCGACGGCGCTGCCCGTGGTCGTGAGGGCGGCGGGCGTCCGCGTGGCCGTGGTGACGTAGTCGGGGAGCGCGATGGGCTCGCCGAGTTCGGCGAACGCCGTGAAGGCCGGCAGGAGGCCGGCGGCGGTGAGAACGAGGCGTCGCAAGGACGCCCGCGGGAGGGAGGTGGGCATGATCTGCTGTTCCAAATGGCAAGAGCAGACCGCCGCCCTGTGGCCGGGATCAGGGACCCCGGCCCGGCCCCGAGCGGGGCCGGCCACAGAAAGGCACGTTTCCACTCTCACGCTTCATTGAGTGCGATGAAGTTCTTCGCCGGAACGCGCACACGTCCCGACGCGGTGAGTTTCGGCAGACAGATGTTCGGACTCCGCATTGGCGCGCACCGGTGCGCGCAAGTTCCGGGGTCCAAGTTCCAGGTACCAAGGGTCGGACCCTTGCCACCTGCTACCTGTCACCTGCTCCTTGCGCACCGCCGGCGCGCATCCTCCTCCCCGCCTTCGCCGTCGCCGGGGGCGACGACTGGCTTTGTTCCCGGCCTGAAACCGGAATGGGGATTCGTGATGCGATACCGCAGCGCTACTGTGGCCGGTTCTCACGGCCTTCCCTGCGACTGCCAAATAAGCTGAAAAGAACCTCAGGACGCCTCGAAGGAACGCCCGCACCCCGGGCGCTAGCAATCCCAATCCCTGTGCATTTCTTGGGTATGACTCGGCACAACCTGCCGCGCTAACCGCGTCCGGCGTTGGACTAACGTAATGCTTGCTTTTTCATATCATTACATCCTGATATGAAGATTGCTCTGCCATATGTCCTCCCACCTCCACGTCCCCACTCCCGCTGAAGCCGCCCTCCGCCAAGCCCTGAGGGATCGCGTCGCCGTGCTCGACGGCGCCATGGGCACGACCATCCGCGGGTACAACCTCACCGAGGCGCAGGTGCGGGGCGAGCGCTTCCGGGACGCGCCGAAGGACCTCAAGAACAATGGCGACGTTTACTCGCTCACTCGGCCGGACGAGATCGGCGACATCCACCGGCGCTTCCTCGAGGCGGGCGCGGACATCATCGAGACGAACACCTTTTCCGCCACCGCCATCGGCCAGAGCGAGTTCTTCGTCGCGGACCCGCGCGAGAAGGGCGGGCGCAAGGACCCGGCATTCTTCCAGCAGGTCATCGAGAACAAGTTTCTCCAGGAACTGGCGCACGACATCAACTACCAGTCGGCGCGCCTGGCGCGCACCTGGGCCGACCGCGTCGCCAACGCGACCGGCAACCGCCGCTACGTCGCGGGCGCGATCGGGCCGCTGACCGTCTCGCTGTCCGTGTCGCCCGACGCGGACGACGCGGCGTTTCGTGTCGTGACCTTTGACCAGGTGAAGGCCGACTACCGGCGGCAGGTGCGGTCGCTGATCGCCGGCGGCGTCGACCTGCTCCTCGTCGAGACGATCTTCGATTCGCTCAACGCCAAGGCCGCGCTCGTCGCGCTGCAGGAGGTCTTCGCCGAGGACGGCCACCGCCTGCCGGTGATGATTTCCGCCGCCGTCGGCCGCGGCGGCGAGACCATGATCTCCGCGCAGACCATCGGCGCCTTCTGGCAGGCCGTGCGCCACGTGCACCCGTTCTCCGTCGGGCTCAACTGCTCGATCGGTCCCGACCTGATGCGCCCGTTCCTCGCCGAGCTCTCGAGCCTGGCCGACACGTTCGTCTCCTGCTACCCCAACGCGGGTCTGCCGAATCCGCTTTCGCCGACGGGCTTCGACCTCGGTCCGGCCGACATGGCCGCGCAACTGGGCGAATTCGCCGGCAGCGGTCTCGCCAACATCGTCGGCGGCTGCTGCGGCAACACGCCCGAGCACATTGCCGCCATCGCCCACGCGGTCGCCCCGAAGCCCGCCCGCTCGCTCACGCTCGTCAAGCCGGAGGCGTCCGACCCCGCAACCTCCGACGCCCGACCCTCCACTTCCATCCCCCTCCAGCTCTCCGGCTCCCTGCCGTTCACGCAGCAGGCCGGCACCTTCCTCATGGTCGGCGAACGCACCAACGTCGCGGGCTCGCCGAAGTTCGCGAAGCTGATCAAGGAGGCCAAATACGAGGAGGCCGTCGCCATCGCCCGCCAGCAGGTCGAGAACGGTGCCAACGTCATCGACGTGTGCATGGACGAGGGCCTCATCGACGGCGTCGCGGCGATGTCCCGCTTCCTGCATCTCATCGGCAGCGAGCCGGAAGTCGCCAAGGTCCCCGTCATGGTCGACTCCTCCAAGTGGGAGGTGATCGAGGCCGGCCTGAAATGCCTTCAGGGCAAGGGCATCGTGAACTCGATCTCGCTCAAGGAGGGCGAGGCGAAGTTCCTCGAGCAGGCGCGCACCATCCGCCGCTACGGCGCGGCCGTGGTCGTCATGGCCTTCGACGAGCAGGGCCAGGCCGCCGCCTACGAGGACAAGATCCGCATCGCGGAGCGCGCCTACCGCCTGCTGGTCGACGAGGTCGGGTTCCCACCTGAGGACATCATCTTCGACCCCAACATCCTCACCGTCGGCACCGGCATCGAGGAGCACGCCAACTACGCCGTGGATTTCTTCCGCGCAACGAAGTGGATCAAGGCGAACCTGCCCCACGCCAAGGTCAGCGGCGGCGTCTCCAACGTCTCGTTCGCCTTCCGCGGCAACAATCCCGTGCGCGAGGCGATGCACGCCGCCTTCCTCTACCACGCCATCGCGGCGGGTCTCGACATGGGCATCGTCAACCCGGGCATGCTCGAGGTCTACGAGGAGGTGCCGAAGGATCTCCTCGAGCTTGTCGAGGATGTCCTCCTCAACCGCCGCCCCGATGCCACCGAAAGGCTGGTCGCCTACGGCGAGGCCCTGAAAGCCGGAGGGCCCGCGTCCCTGCGGACCGCTTCCCCGGCGGAGGGCTCAGCTCCCGCTGAGCCGTCCTGGCGAAACGGCACGGTCGAAGAACGCCTGTCTCACGCGCTGGTCAAGGGCATCGACGCCTTCATCGACACCGACACCGAGGAGGCGCGCCGGAAGCTCGGGAAGCCGCTCCTCGTCATCGAGGGCCCGCTCATGGACGGCATGCGCGTCGTCGGCGACCTCTTCGGCGCAGGCAAGATGTTCCTCCCGCAGGTCGTGAAATCCGCCCGCGTCATGAAGAAGGCCGTCGCCTACCTCCAGCCGTTCATGGAGGAGGAAAAGAAGCTTTCCGCTCTCAGCTCTCAACCCTCAACTCTCAACCCTCAGCCCGGCGCTCCGCGCGAACCCGGCCGCCGGATTGTCTTGGCCACCGTCAAGGGCGACGTCCACGACATCGGCAAGAACATCGTCGGCGTCGTGCTGGCCTGCAACAACTACGAGGTCATCGACCTCGGCGTCATGGTGCCGTGCGACAAGAT
>CAYMSE010000037.1:0-4837 GCA_964392935.1 uncultured Oleiharenicola sp. | reverse complement strand
GCCGCGTCGCGCAGGTCGCCGAGGGCGTTGGCGGCCTGGGCCCGCACCTCGGCGTCGGCGTGGGCGAGGGCCGGACGCAGCGCAGCGAGGGCGGCGGGATTCCGGCGGGCGGCCTGGCCCAGGCCCCAGACGGCGTGGCGGCGGGCCAGCGCGTCGGCGCCGCCGAGGGCGGCCGTGAACTTCGCGATGCCGGTGTCGCCGCGTTCGGCGAGCGTGTACTGCGCCTCGAGGCGCACGCGCCAGTCGGCGTGGGCGAGGAGGGCGGCGAGTTCGTCGTCGGACTTCTTCGTGAAGTCCGAGCCGATAAGCGCCTGGACGGCCTTGAGCGCGGGGTCGGCGGCGAACTTCGGATCGAAGATCGTGTAGATGCGGCCGCGCTTCGATTTCGGCCAGCCCTCGGCCCAGTCGGAGTAGTAGAGCTTGCCGTCGGGGCCGAAGCGCACGTCGGTCGGCAGCGCGCCGGTGAGGAAGGGCGCGGCGGTGTCGATCGCGTACGAGGCGCCGGCGGGTTTCACCTTGTAGGCGTAGATGCCGGAGTTGGAGACCGAGCCCTTGAAGTGGGTGATGAAGATCGTGCCGGCGTACGCGGGCGTCAGGCCGGTGCCCGGGTAGTACGCGATGCCGGACGGGCCGTCCTCGATGTTGCAGATCGGCGGGATCAGGTAGGCCGGCTGGCCGGCGTGGCGCGGGTGCCAGAGTTTCTCCGCGTTCCACGGGCCGGCCTGGCCGCGCGGGGCGTGCTGGTAACCGATGCGCCAGCCGCTGTCGCCGCCCTCGACGACGTGCACGAGGCGTTCCTCGTCGCCCTGGTCGGAGTCGTTGTCGCCGGTGAACAGGTCGCCGTATTCGTTGAAGAGGAGCGACTGCGGGTTGCGCAGGCCGGTCGCGAAGAGCTCGAGCCCGGTGCCGTCGGGCCAGCAACGGAACACCGAGCCGGTGTCGGGGGCGCTGATCACGGTGCCTTCCTTCGTCGTGACCGTCGCGGCGCGGTCGCCGATGGAGTAGTAGATCCGGCCGTCGGGCCCGAGGATCAGGCCGTGCATGTCGTGGCCGGTGAAATTGAAGCGCAAGCCGTAGCCGCGGTGCAGCGCCTCGCGGGTCTCGGCCTTGTCCCGGCCGGTGAACTTCCAGAGCGCGGGGATGTTGGTGAACCAGACGCTGCCGCGGTGGGCCAGGACGCCCGAGGCGATGCCGTCGATCGGCGTGCGGAAGTTGTCGGCGTAGACGGACGACTTGTCCGCGACCCCGTCGCCGTTGGTGTCCTCGAGCAGCGTGATGCGCTCGGATTCCTTCGAGAGTTCGCGCACGCCCTCCGCGCCGAAGCGGCGGTGGACCATGGCGAGGAAGTCGTCCTGGGTGCGGTTGGCCAGCTCGTCCTCGAGCAGCCACATGTAGTCGCGGATATCGAGGACGCTGGTGCGGTAGCGGTAGGTTTCCGACACGAACACGCGGCCCTGTTCGTCGAGGTTGAAGGCGACCGGGTTGGCCAGCATGGGCTCGGCGGCCCAGAGGGTGGCCTTGAAGCCGGCGGGCAGGTGCATGCGGGCGATCGCCTGCTGGCCCTCGTCGGACGCCGGGTCGATCTCCGGCTCGGCCACGCGGGTCTCGGGCTTGAGCTTGCCGACAGTGCCGTGCAGGTCGGTTTCCATCTCGACGACTTCGGGGTCGGCGGCGGAGGCGTTGAGGAGGAGGAGGGCGGACGCAGCCAGAAACGTCAGCGCCCGGTGGCAGGAGCGGCGGGGGCGGGGCAACATGCAGCGCGGAAGCTAGGTGGGTTGTTTCCAATAGCAAGGGGGCGTGACGCGAAAATTACTGCAAGCAGGCTTGCGCGGACGCGCGCGGTCCGCCGAGATGACGGCATGAGCCTGACCGTCTGGACGAACCACGTCTTCCGCCCCGAGGCGCTCGCCACATTCGAGGAGGGACTGCGGGCCGGGGGGCACCGGCTGCTCGTGTCGCCCGCGGCCAGCCCGGTGGTGCTGGCCGCCGGGGCGAGCGACGAGACGCTGGCGCAGGCGGACGTCGCGTACGGGCAGCCCGACGTGGCGCAAGTGATGCAGTGCCGGCGGCTGAAGTTTGTCGCGCTCAGCACCGCCGGCTACACGCGGTACGACCAGCCCGAGTTCCGCGCGGCCATGCAGGAGCGCGGCGTGCCCGTCACCAATTCCTCGCAGGTGTTCGCCGATCCCTGTGCCCAGCACGTGCTCGCGCAGATGCTGGCGCTGGAGCGCAACCTGCCGGTGCAGCTGCGCAACCAGGACGGCCCGCGCGAGTGGCGGTACCTCAACGACCGGTTCTCGGCCGGCGTGCTCACGCACCGGCGCGTGCTGCTGCTGGGTTTCGGCGCGATCGGGCGCCGGCTGGCCGCCCTGCTGCGACCCTTCGGGTGCCACGTCACCGCGTTCCGCCGCTCGCGCCTCGGCGACGAGGGCGTCGACATCGTGACCGAGATGGGGGTGGGCGCCGAGTTGGAGCGTGCCGACCACGTGGTGAACATCCTGCCGGAAACCGAGGAGACGCGCGGTTGGATGAACGGCCCGCAGTTCCTGCGCATGAAGCGCGGCGCGCGTTTCTACAACATCGGGCGCGGGACCACGGTGGAGCACACCACCCTGATCGCCGCGCTGGAAGCGGGCCGCGTCGGCGCCGCCTACCTCGACGTGATGGATCCCGAGCCCCTGCCGCCGAACCACCCGCTGTGGAACGCCAAGAACTGTTACATCACCTGCCACATCGGCGGCGGCACGCGCGAACAGGATGAGAACCTTTCGCGCCACTTCCTGAAGAACCTGGAGGCATTCGAGCGCGGCGAAAGGCTGGTGGACCGGATCATGTAGGCCGGCCCGGTCCGTTCCGGCCGGGCAGGTGGCTCATGACGGCGAAGTTACGGTCGCGTCCGCCCCGGGGGCCGGGTCGCCGTTCGGCGCGCCGGAACCGCCGTCCGCCGTTATGGTCTGGAATCGCCTCCGGAAACACCTAGTTTCCCCGCCCGACCCCTGCCACTCCGCCTGCCGCAATTTCCCGGGAATACTTTCCGGGCTCCCTGCCTCCCATCATCTCCCAACGCTTTCCTGCCTCGCGCGGGCACGGTGCCCGTCGCGATGGTTTCGAAAACCAAAACTCATCAGCCACAATGAACAAGTCCACCCGTCTCATGATCACCGCGGCCGCGATTGCCGGCCTCTATTCCGGCGCGCTCGCCGTCAAAGCCTCCGCCGCCGATTCCGGCTCGTCCACCCCCTCCGCCGAAAAGTCCAAGGACAGCTGTAAGGGCAAGGACGGCTGCAAAGGCAAGGACGGCTGCAAAGGCAAGGACGGCTGCAAGGGCAAGGACGGCTGCAAAGGCAAAGACGGCTGCAAGGGCAAGGATGGCTGCAAAGGCAAAGACGGCTGCAAGGGCAAGGACGGTTGCAAGGCCGCCGAAGAAAAGAAGTGATCCAACACCGCGCGATCTGCTCGCTTGTCGGCAGGTCGCTTTGATTTCCGGAGGCCGGGCCCGCTGGCCCGGTCTCCGTGTTTTGTAAGGCAGACTTCCCGACGGGGGCGCTGGCCGCGTCCGCAGACTCGACGCTCGTGCCGGATTCCCGTATTCACCTTCCTGCGTTTCCCGCTCATGCCCGCGAATCCCTACAACGGCTACACCGACTACGGCATCGGCATCGGCCTGCGTGTGCCGCACTACGACCACATCCTGTCGGAGAAGCCGACGGTCGACTGGTTCGAGATCATTTCCGAGACGTTCATGGTCGACGGCGGCCGGCCGCTCGAGGTGCTCGACCGCATTCTGGAGCAATACCGCGTCGTGCAGCACGGCGTGTCGCTTTACTTCGGCTCCGCCGACGATCCCGACCGCGCGCACCTGAAGCGGCTCAAGGCGCTGACGAAGCGCACCAAGACGCCGTGGCTCTCCGACCACCTGTGCTGGGGCAGCGTCGACGGCACCTACTCGCACGACCTGCTGCCGATGCCCTACACGCATGCGGCCGCGAAGCGCACGGCGGAGAAGATCCGGATGGTCCGCGACTACCTCGAGCTGCCGATCGCGGTCGAGAACGTGAGCTCGTACACGGAATTTCATGTCTCCGAGATGACCGAGTGGGAGTTCCTCTCCGAGGTCGTCGAGCTGGCCGACTGCGGAATCCTGCTCGACGTGAACAACATTTACGTCTCCTCGAAAAACCACGACTTCGACCCCTACGACTACCTGAACAACATCCCGCACCACCGGGTCGCGCAGATGCACATCGCCGGGCACACGAAGTTCGAGAAGTACCTGCTCGACACGCACGACCACCCCGTGCTCGACCCGGTGTGGAAGATGTACGCGCACGCCATCCGCCAGTGCGGCGTGACCGCCACGCTGCTGGAGTGGGACGACAAGATCCCGTCGTTCCAGGAGGTCCATGACGAGGCGCTCAAGGCCAATGAATTCATCGCCCAAGCCCGTGAAGCCCAGATCCCCCAGCCGGCCAAGGTCGCCCGCGCCCGCGCGCGTTGATTCGACGCGCGATCTCGCGGCGCTCCAGCGCGCGGTGTGGGGGCTCGTCTCGCAGCCCCTCACCCCCGGCAACCGCATGCGCCGGCGGACGCGCGACGGGCGACCCACCGCCGCGGCCGTCGGCGAGATCGTCAAGCCCAACGACCGGCTCACGTCGTTCGAGCGGTTGGAAATCTACAACCGCATGTACTGGTTCCGGGTCCTCGACAGCCTGTACGAGGACTGCCCCGGCCTGCGCGCCGTGCTCGGCGACCGGAAGTTCATGCGCCTGGCCGAGGCGTACCTGCAGAAATACCCCTCGCGTTCGTTCACCCTGCGCAACCTGCCGTCGCGGCTGGA
>CAYMSE010000036.1:0-3505 GCA_964392935.1 uncultured Oleiharenicola sp. | reverse complement strand
AAACGGGCGCCTGCTCGGCGGTCGCCACCTCGAGGAGCTGGCGGGCGCAGCCGGTGGGGCGCTGCGAGACGCACAGGTGGTCGCCCACGAGGTGCAGGAACGGCTCGTCGCCGCAGAACTCCCGGCCGCAGAGGACCGCGTGGCCGTAGCCCCGCGCCTCGGGCTGCGGGATGAAGCGCACGCGCGAGTGGAGTGCGCCGCAGGCCGAGGCGTACGTCTGCTCGTCCCCGGGGCACACGACCAGGCCGAACTCCTCGATGCCGGCCGCAGCGGCCTCGGCGAGGATGATCGAGAGGGCGGACCGGGGTTCCCCGTCGCGATCCACCAGCGTTTGCAGCGGCAGCGTGCGTTGGCGGGGATCGGCCGCCGTGACCAGGGCTTTGCGGATTTTCATGCGGGGCGAGCGGAAAAATCTCGGCGCGCCCGTGCGCCAATTCAACCGGAAAGGTGCGAGACGCCCGCGGCGCGGGGGCGAAGGGCGCGCCGGTTCCCGGGCCGCCGCCCGGCCGCGGGGTTGACGCTGGCGGCAAACTCGCTTCCGTTGGACCCCCTCATGGCCAAGCAGGCATCCTCTTCGCAGCGACGGGCGCCCGGCGTGCGGGCCCTCGCCGGCACGGTGTTCATCACGCGCCAGGTGCACTTCAACGCCGCGCACCGGCTCTACAACCCGACCAAGAGCCTCGCGTGGAACCAGAAGCAGTACGGCCTGTGCACGAACCCCCACTGGCACGGGCACAATTACGTGCTGGAGGTGACCGTGCGCGGCCAGCCCGACCCGGTCACGGGCTACATCCTCGACCTCGCCCGCCTGAAGCAGATCCTCCACCGCACCGTGGTGGACAAGTGCGACCACCGGAACCTCAACGACGAGGTCGATTTCCTGCGCGGCATCATCCCGTCCACCGAGAACCTCGTTATCGCGTTCTGGCACGAGATCGCCCCGCACATCCCGCCGCCCGGCCGGCTCCACTCCGTGCGCCTCTACGAGACGCCGCGCAACTACGCCGAGTTCTTCGGCCCCGCCCACCACTGACCCGCGCGGCCCGCGCCGTCCCCTCATGAAACAGATGTACCTCCACCGCTCCAATTGCGGCCAGCTGCCGCGGATCCAGCGGACCTACGACCGGAAGTTCCAGCCGGACGCCGCCTACCGTGCGACGCTGCCCGACATGATGGAAGTGGCGCACGAGGCCATCCACGGGGCCCATGTGCCGATCCAGCAGGTGGGCATCCACAACTTCCGCCTGCCGCTGAAGTACCGCACCAAGGCCGGCAAGATCCTCACCCTGGAAACGAGCGTGACCGGCACGGTGTCGCTCGAGGCCGAGCTCAAGGGCATCAACATGAGCCGCATCATGCGGACCTTCTACGAGCACCGGCACGGCGTCACCACCGGCGAGTGGATGGGCAAGATCCTCAAGGCCTACCTGCGCAACGTGGAGGCGAAGGACGCGCGCCTGAAGCTGTCGTTCTCCTACCCGATGCTCCGGCCCAGCCTCCGCACGAAGCTCGCGGGCTGGCAGTTCTACGACGTGGCGTTCGAGGGCGTGATGACGCGCGACGGGCGCTACCGGCGGTTCATCCATTTCGACTTCGTCTATTCCTCCGCCTGCCCGTGCTCGGCGGAGCTGACCGAGCACGCCCGCGAGAAGCGCGCGGCCTACGGCGTGCCGCACTCGCAGCGCAGCAAGGCGCGGATCACGCTCGAGGAGGCGGAGGGCCGGAAGATCTGGATCGAGGACGTCCAGGCGCTTTGCCTCGAGGCGCTGCAGACCGAGACCCAGGTGATGGTGAAGCGCGAGGACGAGCAGGCCTTCGCCGAGCTCAACGGCGCGTACCTGAAGTTCGTCGAGGACGCGGCGCGCCTGCTGTACCAGGTGTTCGACCGGGAGAAGCGCATCGTGGATTTCCGCATCGCGTGCTCGCACCTCGAGTCGCTGCACTCGCACGACGCAGTGAGCGTGATCTGCAAGGGCGTGAAGGGCGGCTTCAACGCCGACTTCATGGACTTCGGCTCGCTGCTGTGCTGAGACCGCGCCCGCGCGGAAAAGGCCAAACGCCAGGAGTCCAAAGGCCAACCCGGTCTGCGGCCGGGCGAAAATAGTTTGGCGTCTGGCGCCTGGTCCTTGGATTTTTCCCCCATGAAACCCGTCGTCCTGATCACCGGCGCCTCCCAGGGCATCGGCGAGGCCCTGGCCCTGACCTTCGCCCGCGAGGTGCGCGGCGCCCGCCTGGCGCTCGTCGCGCGCAACGTCCGCAAGCTCGCCACGGTGGTCCGGGCCTGCACCCGGCTCGGGGCCAAGGCCGAGGCCTGGCAGTGCGACGTGAGCAACGAGGCCTCCGTCGGCCTGATGGCCGCGGCCGTGACCGGCCGGTTCGGCGCGGTCGACGTGCTGATCAACAACGCCGGGGCGTTCACAATGGCGCCGTTCGTGGAGACGTCGGCCGCGGAGTTCGACCGCATGATCGCCGTGAACCTGCGCAGCGCCTTCCTCGTCACGCGCGCCTTCCTGCCGGCGATGCGGCGGCGGAAGCGGGGGGACATTTTCTTCATGAGCTCCATCGCCGGCCTCGGCGCCTATCCGCAGGCGACGGCGTATTGCGCGGCGAAGTTCGGCGTGACCGGGATGGCGCAGGTGCTGCGCGCCGAGACCAAGGCGGACGGCCTCCGGGTCTGCTGCGTGCACCCGGGCGCGACCTGGTCGCCGTCCTGGGCGCAATCCGGCGTGCCGCCGGCGCGCATCATGCCGGCGGCGGACGTGGCGCGCGCGTTCCTCGACGTGTACCGGCTGTCGCGGCGCACGGTGGTCGAGGAAATCGTGCTGCGCCCGCAACTCGGCGACGTGTGAGCGCGGCGCCGGGGCGTCCGCGGCGGGCGGGATTTGTTCCCCGGAGGCCGCGGTAATATCCGGTAAAATCCGCGCGGCCGGAACCGCGCGGCCGGCGGGCCTGTCGCCGGGGTTCGTGACGATTCCGCATGCACTCAGTTTCATGGTTCTTGGCCTGGGCATGTTCTTCGTGCCCGCGTGGGACCCGCAGGACTTCCTCAAGGCCGGGGCGGACGGCACCAACACGAGCGAGCTGTGGCTGCAGACGGTCGGCATGACGATCTACGCGATCGGTGCGTTCGTGTCGCTCACGACCGCCGGCGAACGCCTGCGGCACGCGATCGCAACCTTCGACCCGGTGATCGCGGTGTTCGACCCGGCCGACGTGCGCTGGTGCCTGCCCGCGTCCGTGTTCGCCCTGCCGGAGATCGAGGAAGCCGAGCCGGCGTACGCCGCGGCCTGAGGCCGTCTTGGCTCTTGTCACGCCGCGCGGGTGAGATTTCCCTGCGGGCATGCCCTTGCGCCAGAGCATCCTGGTGGTGGAAGACGAACAGGCGATCGCCGAGACGATCACGTACGCGCTGGCCACCGAGGGCTTCGCGCCCGTGTGGAAGGCGACCGGGCGCGAGGCGCTCGCGTGGCTCGACGGCGGCACGCCGGCGCTGATCGTGCTCGAC
>CAYMSE010000035.1:0-4436 GCA_964392935.1 uncultured Oleiharenicola sp. | reverse complement strand
AGATCAAGCGCATCCTCGACACCTACCGGGCGAACCCGCCCGCCGCCTTCGGCGAGACCCAGGTCACCCGTTTCCAGGATTTCGGCCGGGAGAAGTTCTTCGACGCCGACGGCGAACAGATCCCGGCGCAGGACCTCTATCTCGTCACGCTGGCCAACGGCTACTCGTTCGCGGCGCGCGGCAGCGGCACCGAGCCGAAGATGAAGTTCTACCTCTTCGCCTCCGACGCGGTGAAGTCCGCCGCCGACCTGCCGGCCGCGAAGGCGCGCACGAAGGCGACGCTCGACGCCCTGAAGGCCCTGATCGAGGCCGATGCCCGCAAACGCGCCGAGGGCTGAGGCGCGGCCCGGCGTTCGCGGTTGGGCGGTTTGACCGCGACGCGCTTCCGGCCGGCTATTTCTTCGGCGCTTCGCCCGGCGCGGAGGCCGCCTCCGTTTCCTCGGCCGTGCCGAGCACCTTGAGCTCGCCGAGCTCGACGCGGCCCTCGAACACGGCGCTGGCGTTGAGCGACACGGGCCGCGCGGTTTCCCGCCCGAGGTTGAGCGCGGCGGCCCGCACCATCAGCGGCATGGCCCGGGTCATGGTCAGGCCGGTGGACGGACACGCGAAGCGCGTCTCCCACAGCTGCGTCAGGTGGTCGGTTTCAAAGCCGTCCACCGCGTAGGAACGCACGACACCGATGAAGAGGTTGCTCTCGGCGAGGTCCCAGACCTTGCCGGCGATGCCGGTGCGCTGGATGCCGCGCGTCAGGACCCGCGAATCGACCATGCCGCCGTACTGCACCTGCTCCCACATCAGGTTGACCTTGTCGCCGCCGAGGAAGCCCAGCGCGGGCCGGGCGGTCCCGCCCGCCATCATGCCCCAGCTGAAGACGAGGACCTGCTCGGGCGGGTGCGTTTCGTCGGCGACAACGTAGCCCTGGACGCGCATGGCCTCGAGCATCCACTGCAACACGTCGCGGTTGGGCGGGATCTTCTCGCCGGCCCAGGTGCGCGTGCCGTTGAAATCCATGTAGCCAAAATAGATCAGCTTGTACCGGACCGGCCGGGCCGGCGTGGCTGGCGCGTAGGCGCGGCCGGCAGGCGTGACGTCGGTCACCGTGAGCACATCCACGTCGCGGTGGAGGAACTTCTCGAGGGCCGAGTGCGCCTCGCCCCGCGCCGGCATCGCGCCGGCGGCCCCGGCCAGGGCGAACACGATGAGACGCGACAGCGAAGCTCGACGCATATGCGGGAGAGAAAATCCCGCGGAACGGAAAACTCAAGGTCGCCGTCGCAGCGCCAGCGCCTTCTCCATCACGGGCAGCTCGCGCGGGGTGCCGGCCACCGGGGCGGCCTCCCGGCCGGTCACGCGCATGCCCTGCTTGGCGTAGAAGCCGGCGGCGTGCGGATCGGCCGTGGTCCGCAGCAGCAGCGCGCCGCCGGCGCGCGCAATGGACTCCGCGTCGGCGAACAGCGCGCGGCCGACGCCGCGGCCCATGGCGGCGGGGCGGACCCAAAGGTGGTCGAGCACCGCGACGTTTCCCCCGAGGATGACGCCGTGGAATCCGACGGCTTCACCGCCGAGCTCCGCGACCCGCACCGTCTGGGCGGCGAGCACCGCCGGCGTGAGCGTGAGCGTGCCGCGCCACGCCACGATCCACGCCTCGGGATAGCCCCAGTGGCGCTTGGCCGCGAAGGCGATCGCCGTCAGCGCGGCCGCTTCGTCGGGGCGGGCGGATCGGATCGTCATCGCCAGCGGGGGTCGCGACCGCGCCTACTTCTCGTTCACGGCGATTTTGCCGCCCTTGATTGGAAACACGTCGTACGAGAACGGCAGGAACAGTTCGACCTCCGAGATGCTGGCGCGCTCCCATTTCAGGCGCGCGTCGAGGCCCTTTACCGTGATCTCGAAGCCGTCCCCGAACATCTCGCGGAGCCGCTTCACGTCGTTGGCGATCGCCTGCACGACTTCGTAGCGGTAGCGCTCGGGATTCTTGATGCTCAGGCCGAGGTCGCCGGTGAACACCTCCGTTCGCCCGTCGCCCTTGATCGAGCGGACGTAGCCGCGGAGCGTGGCGGACAGGGCGCCGACGTCATCGCTGTCGGCGAGGGGAATCTTGGCGTAGAGAGTGACGCGGCTGGTGTCGCGCTTGTCCTGCGCCTCGGCCAGGGGAATCTGGTAGTTCTGCGCCGTGAGGGTGAACTCCTCCGTGAACAGCTCGATCCGGGCTGCGGCCGGGACCTGGGCGACCATCGCCTTCAGCGTGCTGTAAACCTCGTCCCTTCGACGCTCGGGCTCGCGCGTGTCGTTCACCAGCGTAATCTCGAGCAGCAGGAAGTCGGCGCGCTTCTTGATGACGATGGGCGGCTTCTCGGTGGCGCGAGCGGAGGAGATCTCGAACGGCGAGAGCACCAGCACTTCGTCCGAGGCGTGGGCGGATGCGCAGGCGAAGCCGGCGACGGCGATCAAGGCAGCGATTTTCATGGGGTAGGCCAAAGGGGCCGCCCCCGGTCGGACCCGCGGGAGTGCGGCGCCATAACCGGGGAGCGGCCCGTGCGCCCAGCTTGGCGACGGGCCGGTGGCGGACAATAGCGGAATGATCCGCCGCTACTTGGTCGCGGCCGCCGGGGTGCCGGCCGGTGCGACGATGAATTCCGACGCCCGCGCCGGGTCGAGGTACTGCTTCGCGAGGGCGCTGAGCTCGGCGGCGGTGACGCCCTCGTTGTCCGCGTAGCGCGTGCGGCTCCAGTCGAGCCGCTCGGGGAATTCCTGGGCGGCCGCCAGCACGCTGCCGAGCCAGTACGGGTTCGTGCGGGCCGACTCGCGCAGCTGGGTCAGGACCGGCTGCTTCGCGCGGACGAGTTCCTCCTCAGTGACGCCCTTGTCGCTGAGCGACTTTGCGACGACCTTGATGGCGTCGGCGATGGTGCGGGCCTGGTCGGGGGCGACGGTGGCGTCGGCGATCAGCCAGCCGTAGCCCGGGAACGTGTCGCTGAGGTCGGACACGGCCTCGGGACTGTAGGTGCCGCCCAGCTTCTCGCGGATCTCGACCCGCAGCCGGTCGGCGAAGACCTCGGAAAGCAGGCGGAGCCGGCGGGTGAGCTTCACGTCGCGCGCGTCGGTCGCGGGCCAGTAGAGGCGGACCACGGCCTTGGGGATTTCGGTCACGACCGTGTAGTGCCGCGTGAGCGGCTGGGCGGGCGCGTGCACGCGGCGGGCGGCGGCGTAGTCGGGCTTGGCCTCGCGCGCGGGCAAGGCGCCGAAGGTCTGCGCGACCGCGGCGATCGTCGCGCCGGCGTCGAGGTCGCCCACGACGGCGATCTCGATCGGGCCGCGGGCGAACTGCGGGGCGAGCCACGCTTTCAGCTCGTCGAGGCTGCGGGCGAGCATGACCTCCTTGCGCGGCAGGCCGAAGCGCGGGTCGCCGTTGGCGAGCAGGCCGGCGACTTCCAGCTGGAGGGGGCCGTCCGGCGTGTGCTCGAGGCGGAGGTAGAGCTGTTCGGCGGCCTTGTGCACCTGGCGGATGGATTCCGGGCGGTAACCGGGGTCGGAGAGGAACGCGCAGAACAACTGGAGCTGGAGCAGCAGGTCCGCGCGATTGGTCGCGGCGCCGAAGGTGAAGGCGTCATTCTGCGCGGCGAAGCCCACGCTGACGGTGCGGCCCGCGAGGAGGCGCTGCAAGTCGTCCACGCTGTGCTGGCCGAGGCCGCCCTGGGTGAAGGCCACGTTGGCCAGCAGGGCGAGACCCGGCTGGTCCGCCGGCATGGTGAGCATGCCGCCGCCGACGCGGACGGAGACGCGAATCCGGCCCGCCTCGAAGTCGGTGGCCTTGAGGTTGAGGCGCACGCCGTTTTGAAAGCGGATGAGGGTGGCGCCGAGGTCGGCGATTTCCTTGCGCTCGGCCACCTCGCCGGCGGGGCCGAAGTGCGTGTAGGCGAACTCGGCCTGGGCCGTGCGCGGTGGCGCGCTGACGGCGACGCGCTGGCTGGCGCCGTAGGCGTCCGCGATGGTCTTCGGCGCATCCGGGATGGCGACATTGCCGGTGACGAAGATCTTCCGTCCGGGCGCCTCGTTCCAGGCCGCGCGAAGGGCGGCGGTGCAGGTTGCCGGGGTGACCTGCTGCAGGGCGGGCAGGTACAGCGCCTGCTCGGCGACCGGATGCGTTGAAACGACGTGGTCAATGAGGTCGCCGACGATGTCGTCGGCGAGCGCGTGGGAGCGGCGCGTCGGGGCGGTGCGCACGGCCTGCTCGAGGCTGTTGCGCATGTCCGCGGTCGCCTCGGCGAGTTCCTCCGGCTGGAACCCGTGTTCCAGCGCGCGCCGCAGTTCCTGGTCCGCCACGGCGAGCGCCGCCGGCCACTGGTCCGGCCGGCAGTTCAGCTCGATGGAGGCGTTGCGGAAGGTATCGAACTGCTCCGTCACGCCGACGGCACCGCCGAGGAACGGCGCGCCCT
>CAYMSE010000034.1:0-4384 GCA_964392935.1 uncultured Oleiharenicola sp. | reverse complement strand
AAGAGCCGCTGGTGCCGGGGAGGGGCCGAGTGGCTGATGAGTTCCTCCGGCCCCGGGCTGCGCAGCCACTGTATGTCGTGGGGCTGATGGGGGGCTTCAAAGACACAACGCGCCGGCGCGGCCGGGACGGGGTGGGCGCGGCGCCCCGGGCGGGCCCGCCGCCTAACCCGCGCTGCAGCCGAGCACGCAGCGGCCGCGGTTGCGGAGGGGCCGGCCGCACAGGTAGGCCAGGTAGGTCGCGCCGGCCGGGGTGTCCACCAGGTCGGCATGACCGGCGCGCTGCAGGGGCGCGTCGGGGCGGTTGCGCGCGCTGAGGATGTACCTGTCCGGATGGAGATCGTACGGTCCGGCGAGCTGGCGCGAACGGGCCATCGTCACCGCGTGATTCCACGCCGTGCCGCCCTCGGCGGTGATCAGGTAGTACCAGCCGTGCCGCTTGTAGAGGTGAGGCGCCTCGGTGAGGCCCAGCGGCGTGCCCTTGAAGATATTGGTTCGCGCGCCCACGAGCCGGCGCTCCGTGACGGAGTATTCCTGCAGCACGATGCCGGCAAACCGGTTGTGGCCCGGGCGGAAATCCCAAAGCTGGTTGACGAGGTACTTGCGCCCGTCGTCGTCGTGGAAAAGCGACGGGTCGAATCCGCTGCTGTTGAGGTAGACCGGATCCGACCAGGGGCCCTCGATGTGTTCCGCGGTGACGAGGTAATTGTGGAAGTCGCGCAGCGAGGCGCCGGAGGCGCCGCCGACCGACGTGCGGCCGTAGCGCTTCACGTCGGTGTAGATGAGCCAGAACCGGCCGTCGGCGTGGGTGAGGCAGGGCGCCCAGATGCCGCAGGAATCGGGATCGCCCAGCATGTTCAGCTGGCTGGGTCGCGTCAGCGGCCGCGTCAGCAGGCGCCAGTGCACCAGGTCGCGGGAGTGATGGATCTGCACGCCGGGGAACCACTCGAAGGTGGAAGTGGCGATGTAGTAGTCGCCGCCGACCCGCACGATGGACGGGTCGGGATTGAAGCCGCGGAGGATGGGGTTGGCGATCGGGGGGGCGCTCACGGGTGGCTGGCGGGAATCAAGGGTGACTTTCGTGGGCCAAGGCGACCACGAAATCCCAGCGCTCGAACGGGGCGTGCCGCTTCACGACGATTTCCTTGCGCGGCTTGATTGCCGCGAGCGTCTCGGCGGTGGCGGCGGGCTGGCGGATAAGTTCCTCGACCACCCACGCCACCTCGTCGGCCCGGAGGCAGAGATCGGGCTCAATCTTCCGCTGGGGGATGTGGGTCCAGAAAGGGGTGTCGACGGTGCCGGGGCAGACGGCGTGGACGTGGATGAGTCGGCCCCCGGCCTCGGCGTCGACGCGCATCTGCGCGGCCAGGTGGAGGGCGAACTTCAGCTGCGCGCCCTTGGCGGTGCCGTAGCCGACCTCCTTGTTCCAGGTGCCGCCGCTGGCGAGCGAGCAGATCTCGAAGATGTGGCCCGGTCCGCCCGGGGTGGCGCGCAGCTTCGGCAGCGAGAGCTTGGCGGTGAGGAAGGACCCGGTGGTGGCGACCTCGACGGTTTCCTTCCACTCCTGCTCGTCGAGTTCGTCGATGGTCAGGCAATGGCCCCGGCCGGCACTGTGGATCAACGCGTCGAGGCGCGGACCGGCCGCGGCGACCAGCCGCGCGACGTCGGCTGCCACGGTGACGTCAGCCGGCACGACAACCGGCTCGCCGCCGGCGCGCGTGACGGCGGCGGCGACTTCCTCGAGTTTGTCGGCCCGGCGGCCGCCGAGCACGACGCGCCAGCCCAGGCGGGCGAGGCGGAGGGCGATGGCGGCGCCGATGCCGGTGCCGGCGCCCGTGATGATGGCAGTGAGACGTGCAGTTCCTTCCGTAGTCGGGGACATGGGGTGGACGCGCAGCGTAGCCGCGGCCCCGGGCTTCGCAAATTTCCGTCGCGCTAACTTTGGCGCAGCGACGCGGTCCACCGCGCCGCTGGCGGTGAGCCCGCGGGGCTCAGGCGTGGGCGAGGTAGGGCAGCTTGGTCGCGGTCTGCTTCACCGCCGGCAGGCCGTCCAGGAGTTCGCCGATGGCGTCCCAGCGCCCGTTGACCAGGGCGTCGCGGGCGGATTCGCGCTGCGTGATTTTCGCGGTCTGGCCGGCGAAGCGGACCTCGAGCTTCGCCAGGTCGATCGTGACCGGGGTCTGCGGGTCCTTTTCCACGGCGGCCGCGATGCGCGCGATGTCCTCGCGGGCGGCGCACACGCACGGCATGCCGAGCGTCGTGCTGTTGCCGAAGAAGATCTCCGCGAAGTTCTCGGCGATGACCGCCTTGAAGCCGTACTTCTGGATGGCCTGCGGGGCGTGCTCGCGCGAGGAACCGCAGCCGAAGTTCGCGCCGGAGAGCAGGATCGTCGCGCCCTGGAAGCGCGGGTCGTTCAGCGCGTGCGGCTTGTCGCTGCCGTCGGCGTTCTTGCGGACGTCGTAAAAGAGGAATTCGCCCAGCCCGTCGAACGTCACGCACTTCATGAAGCGCGCGGGGATGATGCGGTCGGTGTCGATGTCATTGCCGGCGACCTGGACGGCGCGGCCGGAGACGGAGGTGATTTTGGCTAAGGCCATGGGAGACTGAAGTTGAGCGTGGAGGGCTGAGGGTTGAGGGCAGGCTCAGTTGACCGCGAAGACCTCGCGGGCGTCGGCGACGGCGCCGGTGACGGCGGCGGCGGCAACCATGAGCGGGCTCATGAGCAGGGTGCGGCCGGTGGGGGAGCCCTGGCGGCCCTTGAAGTTGCGGTTCGACGAGCTCGCGCAGAGCTGGTCGCCCACGAGTTTGTCCGGGTTCATCGCGAGGCACATCGAGCAGCCGGCGGCGCGCCACTCGAATCCGGCCTCGCTGAGGATCTTGTCGATGCCCTGCTTCTCGCACTGCAGCGCCACGATCTGCGAGCCGGGCACGGCGATGGCCTTCACCCCGGGGGCGACCTTGCGGCCCTGCACGAAGCGCGCGACCTCCTGGAAGTCGGAGAGGCGGCCGTTGGTGCAGGAGCCGAGGAAGGCCACGTCGATCTTGGTGCCCTTGATCGGGGCGCCGGGCTGGAGCTTCATGTAGGCGAGCGCCTCCTCGATCGAGGCCTTTTCGTCGACCGCCGTGGCCTGGGCCGGATCGGGGATCGACTCGGCGATGGAAATGCCCTGGCCGGGATTGATGCCCCAGGTGACGGTCGGCGCGATGTCCGCGGCGCGGATCCGCACGACGTCGTCGTACGTGCAGCCCGGGTCGGAGGCGAAGGACTTCCAGCGCGCCACGGCCGCATCCCAAGCCGCCCCCTTGGGCGAATACGGGCGGCCCTTGAGGTAGGCGAAGGTCGTCTCGTCGGGATTGACGTAGCCCACGCGCGCGCCGCCCTCGATGGACATGTTGCACACGGTCATGCGCTCCTCCATGGAGAAGCCGTCGAAGGTGCTGCCGGCGTACTCGTAGGCGAAGCCCGTGCCGCCGTTCACGCCGAGCTGGCGGATGATGTGGAGGATGACGTCCTTGGCGTACACGCCGGGTCGCAGCTTCCCGTCGACCTCGATGCGGCGGACCTTGAGCCGGCCGAGCGCGATGGTCTGGGTCGCGAGCACGTCGCGGATCTGCGTCGTGCCGATGCCGAAGGCGATCGCGCCGAACGCGCCGTGGGTGGAGGTGTGCGAGTCGCCGCAGGCGATCGTCGTGCCCGGCTGCGTGATGCCCTGCTCGGGCCCGACGATGTGCACGATGCCCTGCCGGCCGGTCGCGCGGTCGAAGAACGTGATGCCGAACTGCCGCGTGTTCCGGCGGAGCTCGTCCATCATGGCCTGCGCGAGCGGGTCGCGGTACGGCTCCACGAGCTCGTTGGTCGGCACGATGTGGTCGACGGTGGCGAAGGTGCGGTGCGGCATCAGGACCGGGAGGCCGAGGTCGCGCAGCATGCCGAAGGCCTGCGGCGAGGTGACCTCGTGGATCAGGTGCGTGCCGATGAGCAGCTGCGTCTGGCCGTTGGCCAGGGCGCGGACGGCGTGGGCGTCCCAGACTTTCTGGAAAAGCGATTTGGGCATGGCGGGTGTTTCCGGGGTGGAGGGCGGCGAGAGTACCAGAAGGTTGCCATAACAAGAAATACTTGTTTCGTGACCTGTGATGCCTCGGGAGTATCAATACCCCTTCGAGCTCCGGCACCTCGTCTACTTCCGCGAGGTGGCCCGGCAGCTGCATTTCCGCAAGGCGGCGGAGTCGCTCGCGGTGGCGCAGCCGGCGCTGTCGCGGAGCATCGCGCAGCTGGAGCAGTCGCTGGGCGTGGACCTGCTCAACCGCACGCGCCGCCGCGTCGAGCTGACCGCGGCCGGCCGGGCGTTCCTGGAGCGCATCGAGCCGCTGCTGCGCGGGCTGGCCG